>NZ_JBCOSQ010000013.1:0-77200 GCF_040920905.1 Butyricimonas sp. RTP31003st1_G1_RTP31003_210430
GCGTGACGTTACAGGTGGGATTTGAAGTTTCTTCCAACACGGCGACCGGTTCGAGAAATACACGTTACGGTTATTTGCGTTACCGGGGAGAGGCTTTCGCATCTGTCCCGACGACCTATACCACGGTGTATAATGCCGTGGCACAACAGAATCCTCTTTTGAATACCATGCGGACTGCGTCATCCGTGACGAACCGGGAGAATAATTATGTCAGCGAGTTCCTGACGGCGGTGTATTCTTTTGATAACCGGTATGTCGTGAATTTTAATGCCCGTTTGGATGCGTCCAATCGTTTCGGTCAGGATAAGAATGATCGGTTCGAACCGACTTGGTCTATCGGGGCGAAGTGGAGAGTGGGTAGCGAGTCGTTTGCCCGGAACTGGAATTGGATGGAATCTTTGGATATATCCGGGTCCTACGGTTACCAAGGAAATTCGGTGGAGGAGGTGTCTCCTTACTTGATCGCGAGTGACGGGGGATTGAATCAATTCTATAACCAGTACACTTTGAATATAAAGTATTTGCCCTACGAGAAACTGGGTTGGGAGAAAACGAAATCATGGAATGCCAGCGTGGATCTTTCTTTTTTGAAGGGGCGGATGAACGTGGTGTTCAATGCTTACGGGAAAAAGAGTGACGTTATCGCTTCCCGGCAGGTTCCGGGAGAGAACGGGATGTTGAATTCCAGAATTTTCGGAACGGAAATGGATAACAAGGGGTACGAGGTGACGGTTAATTTTATTCCAGTTCGCACACAAGATTGGACTTGGTCATTCTCCGTGAACACGGGAAAAGTGACGAATGAGATTTCGGATAATGAACGAGTGAACAAGTTGGAAGATTTCTTGGACGGTTCGGCAGTCTTGAATGGAAAGTCTTATAATTCATTCTATTCTTTCCGGTATAAGGAGTTGAGCCAGGAGAATGGTGAACCTTTGTTCTATAACATGGATATTGAGAAAACGAATGATTTCACGGAGTTTTTGGTGCGTAGCGGGAATTTTGATTCCGATTTCACGGGAGGTTTCAACACGCAGGTGAGGTATAAACGCTTGTCGTTTACTATGCAGTTTGCGATGCAGTTCGGCGGGCAAGATCGCTTGCCAGAGTTGTATACCGGCACGTTGAAAGGTGTTCCGGGGCCGCAGGAGAATGTTTCGCGCCAGTTGAAGAAACGTTGGCGGAAGGCGGGAGATCAGACGAATATCCCGGCAGTACCGAATTATAACAGCGCGAGTTCGTTTGGCTATGTTACGTTGCCGGTGTTATCGGGAACGAGTTCGATGACTCCTTATGCCATGTACAGCCAGTCGGATTTGCGGGTGGCCGACACGGATTTGATCCGTTGCCGTCAAATATCGCTTACGTATAGCGTGGGTGAAAGTATTTTAAAAGCTCTTCACTTGAAGTACGCGAGTATCAGTTGGAGCATGAGTAACCCGTTTATGATTGCTTTTGATAAGGCATGGAAGGGGTTGGACCCGGAGACGAAGGATTGGCCTGCACGGCGGACAACGTCTCTTTCTTTGAACGTGACCTTTTAACGAGTGAAACCAATAAACGATATGAAAATGAAAGAAAGAATTTTATTGATGATATGTGCGTTGGGAATCCTGACAGCGTCTTGTTCCGATTTCTTGGACTCCAAGTCTCAGGATGAGGTGATACCTAAAACGACGAAAGATTTTCGTGAATTGTTGTTGGGATCGGGTTATCCTTCTCCCGTTAATTCCCATCCCTTGGCTCTGACCGGATATATGGATGATGATGTTGACACGGATTTGAGAAATAGTATGGCCGGTAGCGATTTGGTTAAAGGAGTTTTTCCGGTTTTCACGTGGCAGAGTGACGCAGAAAGGTACGAGGGTTCGATAATGAGCCCGGAACTGGCGTCAACGCCCTATTATTTGATGTACGAGCGGATCAAGGGGTGCAATGCCGTGTTGGATTATATCGACGAGGCTATCGGAACTCAACAAGAGATCAATCATATAAAGGCGGAGGCTTTGTCGGTGAGGGCGTTGTTTTATTTCTGGTTGGTGAATCTTTATGGCGAGCCTTACACAGAGAACCCGCAGGCGGCAGGTGTTCCCTTGAAACTTTCTTCATCGGTGGAAGAGGTCAGCGTGTCCCGTGCAACGGTGGAACGAGTGTACGAGCGGATTTTGGACGATTTGACGAAAGCGTCCGATTTGTTCGGGGCGGAGAGTCGTGTGACCACGGATTTCAGGATTAACCGACCGACGGTGGAGATACTTCTTTCGCGGGTGTATCTTTACACGGGAAAATGGAAAGAGGCGGTTGAAGCGGCCACGGAAGCGATCCGGATGGGTGGAAAGTTGGCAGATTTGACGGCGATTGAGAAGAATGGTGCTTTTGCTTGTGTCAGGTATTCTTCGCCGGAGGTAACTTGGATGTATGGTGGAGAGGGGATGGGTTTTTATGTTGAGAATGGCTTGAATATGGCAAAGGAGTTGGAGGAAGGTTATGGTGCTAACGACCGGCGGATGGACCTTTATTATTCGCATGATGAAAATCGGGGGCATTATTATCTTCAAAAGACGGGGACTTCTGCATCGGGGGACCTTGGGGATGCTCCCAAACAGGCGATACGTCTTTCGGAGGCTTACTTGAACCGGGCGGAGGCTTACGTGTTGTGGGATAATAAGGTGACGGAGGCATTGAAGGATTTGAACGAGTTGCGTCGAAATCGTATCGAGGGGTATTCGGATGTATCGATCAGTGATCCCGTGTTGTTGTTGGAGGAGATTCGCAAGGAACGTCGTTTGGAATTGGCTAGAGAGGGCCATCGTTGGTTGGATTTGCGCCGTTACGGTATGCCTTCCATCAAGCATACGTGGTTACCGGGAGAAGGGCTGACTTTGCAAACTTTCGTGTTGAAGGCGAAGGATCCGATGTACACGTTGCCGTTGCCAGAGGCTGTACTGGGAGTCAATCCGGCTTTGAGTCAGAATGCTTCGGCCAATACCCCGGAGCGTAAAGCAGAATGATGTATAGGAACGATTAAAAGAATTCATGATGAAAAAAAGATATATAATAGGAATATTTATCGGGAGTGTCCTCTTTTGTTCGTGTGCCAAGGACTCGGCATTGGGACCGGATGTTTCGCTTGAGCGGGATTACGTGTTACCTCAAGGGAAATCCCCGCAGGCAGATGATCGGATCGTGGATTTGTACGAGAAGTATGGTTCTTATTTCTTGTATGATTTTACTTTGTTGGATTTGAATTGGAATCAAGTGGCTAATTCGACTAGTTATAAGTTGGCATTGGGTGATCCGGCTTACGCGGGGGATATGTTGGATTTGTTGGATGAGGTGTGGTTGCAGTTTTACCCGGAAGAGTTCCTGAAAAAGAATTTGCCGTACCGGGTTTTTATGGCAGACACGATTTATCAGGTGTTGAGCTATATGGATCGCCCGATGGAATGCGTGAAAACGGGTGATAATTCGTTGGCTTTCGGTTATATGAATGCGGACACGAAGAAGAAGACGGCTGCCGAGAAGTTGGCGTTGAAGAACACGGTGCAAACGCTGTTTTTTGATTTGTTGCAGGTGCGGAAGGTTATATCAATTCCGGAGGAGTTTTACAAGATCAGCGATTATTCAACGAAAGCGAGTGCTGATCCGAATGACGATGATTACGCTCGTAAGCGGGGATTCGTGGCGAATCCTCAATACGGGAATGAATGGTGTACTTACGTTAATTGGCAGACGAAGACGTTGTTGCAGTCGGATGATTTGACGTATTTTTTGGCAAGTATTCTTTGCCGGACGTCCACCCAGTGGGCCAGTGATTTGACTTACCCTCTGGTGAAGGAGAAGTATGATATTCTGGTGAATCATTTCAAGAAGGAGTATAATATTGATCTGACGAAGATAGGTAACAAGACTTACTAATACCAAGAGTTTATAAAGTCCATAAAGTTTGTAAAGTTTATCAAGTGATGGGAACCCTGTAAACGAGGTTCTTGGAGCTTGTAAACTTTATAAACGGGGGACGTGTTGTCTTTACATTAAGGGAATAGATGTTTGAATTATAAAATTATTGTATGGAAAAATCAGTTGTAAGAGTAGAAAATCTGTCTCATCGTTACAATGTGCAGTGGGCTATCCGGGATATTAATTTCGAGATAGATCAGCGAGGGGTTGTGGGATTGCTGGGATCGAACGGGGCCGGGAAGTCCACCACGATGAATATTATTTGCGGGGTGTTGAAACAAACGCAGGGAGAAGTTTACATTGACGGTATCAATTTCCGGGAGAACCCGGTGGAGGCAAAAAGGAATATCGGTTTTTTGCCCCAGAAGCCTCCTTTATATATGGATTTTACCGTGGACGAGTATCTCACGTATTGTGCGGATTTGCGAATGGTGGATAAGATGGATGTGAAAAAGGCGGTTGACGAGGCGAAGGCTCGGTGTGGGATTACTCATTTCAGTAGTCGCTTGGTTCGGAATTTATCGGGTGGGTATCAACAGCGTGTGGGAATCGCACAGGCGATCGTGCATAACCCGAAGTTCGTGGTGTTGGACGAGCCGACGAATGGGCTGGACCCGAACCAGATCGTGGAGGTGCGGCATCTGATTAAAGAGATCGCCGAGGAGCGTTCCGTGCTTTTGTCCACGCATATTCTTTCAGAGGTACAGGCTACTTGTGAAGAAATTAAGATGATTGAACAGGGACAGCTGGTCTTTTCGGGGACGTTGGATCAGTTTGATAATTATATACAGCCGAACACGATTATGGTGACGTTGGCAAATCCTCCCGTGGAGGGAAGTCTTGTCTGGGAGGGCGTGAGTAGCGTGGAGAGGGTTACGGATCACCGGTTCCGTTTGCGTTATGACGGATGCCGGGAGACGGCGAGACGGGTGGCGGAGCAAAGCGTGAACCGAGGCTGGGGATTGGAAGAGTTGGTGGTGGAGAAGAGTTCCATGGACGAGGTGTTTGCCAAATTATCCGGCAAGGCGAATGGAGAAGGGAAACGATAAGATATTGGTCAAAAAGAAATTAAATATATTATGAGAAGAATATTGAAAATAGCGAAAGCAGAGTTGTTTACTTTGTTTTATTCCCCGGTAGCTTGGCTGATCCTTGTGGCCTTTACCGTTCAAGTCGGGTTGAAGTTCACTGGGTTGATGGCGGATTTCGTTTACCGGGAAGATATTGGGTTCGGGAATGGATTTTTGACAGCGAATTTGCTGGGGGGTATGTTCGGGATGTATAACACGGTGCAGCAGTATTTATACCTTTATATGCCTCTATTGACCATGGGGTTGATGAGCCGGGAGTTTAGTAGCGGATCGATCAAATTGTTGTATTCTTCTCCGGTGACGTCGTCCCAGATTATTATGGGTAAGTTCTTGGCGATGATGGCTTACGGGTTGGTATTGTTGGGAACGTTAATCTTGTATATCGGTTACGCGGCTTGCGTGGTGGATAACTTTGCTTTTGCCGAGGCGTTGTCCGGTTTGCTGGGGTTGTATTTGTTGTTGTGTGCTTACGCGGCTATCGGGCTTTTTGTTTCGTGTCTGACTTCCTATCAAGTGGTTGCGGCTATCGGGACGTTGATTATTCTGGCCGTGCTGAATTACATGAATCAGGTGTGGCAGGATATAGCGTTTGTCAGGGACATCACATATTGGTTGTGTCTTTCCGGGCGTACGAACGAGATGATCAGCGGTTTGTTGTGTAGTGAAGATATTTTATATTTCGTGATCGTGATTTCCATGTTCTTGTTGTTGAGTATCTTGAAATTGCAGTCCACGAGGCAGCGGGTTTCTTTTTCCATGGTTTGGGGAAAGTATCTTGGCGTGGTGGTGGTTGCGATGTTGTTGGGATTCGTGACGTCTCGTCCCGTGATGATGTGCTACTATGACGCGACGGAGACGAAACGGAATACCTTGACGCCTAATAGTCAGGAGGTCATGGGTAAGTTGGAAGGAGGGATGACGATTACCACGTATGTCAATTTCCTGGATCGGGATTATTATATCGGGATGCCCAATATGGTAAATTCGGATTTGGAGAGGTTTAAGCAGTATTTGCGGTTTAAGCCGGAGATCAAGATGAAGTACGTGTATTATTACGATTCGGTTTCTAATAATCCTTGGCTGGACGTGCGATTCCCGAATACGACGACAAAGGAGAAGGCGGAGCAGTTGGCGGATATGCGTGATTTGAATTTCAAGATGTTCATGGCACCCGAAGAGTTGAAGAAGAAGGTGGATTTGTCGGACGAGGGGAATCGTTTTGTACGGATCGTGGAACGGGAGAACGGGCAGAAGGCTTTCCTGCGTCTGTTCGATGACATGATGAAGTTCCCCAGCGAGGCGGAGATGGCCGTGACGTTTAAACGGTTTACCATGAAATTACCGAAAGTCGGATTCCTGACGGGGCATGGAGAACGTTCGATTGATTCGGACCGGGCGAAGGATTATCTTTTCTTTTCGCAATTGAAGAATTTCCGTTATTCTTTGATTAATCAAGGGTTTGACGTGGAGAATGTTTCTCTTGCCGGAAGTTCGGATATTCCGGATGATATTGAGATCGTGGTGATTGCCGATCTGACAAAGCCTTTGGAGCCGGGGGAACAGGAAAAGTTAGATAGGTATATTGCCAGTGGAGGGAACTTGGTGATTGCCGGAGAGGTGGGCAAACAGGATGTTATGAATCCTCTCGTGGAGCAGTTCGGGGTTCGTTTTTTGCCGGGGGTTTTGGTACAGGTGAAACAGGATATTCAACCGGATTTGATGATCGTGAATGCCACGCCGGAGGCGGGAGAGATGTCTTATTTCTTTCAGGATATGTTGATCGGCCGGAATGCGAAGATCGTGATGAACGGGGCTGCGGGATTGGCCTACACGGAAGATCGGGGATTTAAGGTGACGGAGATTTTACGGACAGATACGACCGGATGCTGGAACGAGATGGAGACGAGGGATTTCGTGAATGATAGCGTGATTCTTCATACGGCGGCCGGAGAGGTGGAGGCGATGTACCCGGTGGCACTGGCTCTTTCCCGGAAGGTGGGCGATCGTGAGCAGCGGATTATGATTCTTGGAGATGCGGATTGTATCAGTAATGAAGAGTTTTCTATCCGTAGGAATTTACGGGTGATGACGGCCAATTATACTTTGGTTACAGGTACGTTCTATTGGCTCTCTGATGAAGAGGCGCCTATTGATGTCCGTCGCCCTATGGGAACGGATAATAAGATACATTTGAGCCGGAAAGCGATGCCTTATTTGAAGACAGCGTGTATGGGAATCGTACCCGCTATATTGCTGATTTGGGGTGTGGTGTTGTGGATGAGGAGAAAGCGGAAATAAGTAGTACGGAATTGTCAAGATGTTGTGTGAACCCCCAAAAGTTTTTATAGGGCTTTTGGGGGATTTTTGTGTTTCTTTGAATTTGTGATGTATTTTGTGTTTTTTTTGAATGAAAAATCATAGCTTTGCCTTGGGTATGTGAGCAAATAATATAATGGCGTAAAGTAGGAATGCAACCGGAAGAATTTATAGAACAAATAAATAGAAAGCAAGTAACAGCTTTCCGGGAATTATTTGGCGCATTTTATCGTTACTTGGTACTATTTGCTATACGTTACGTGAAACAGCAGGAAGAGGCAGAGGATATTGTACAAGAGGTGTTTATGGCTGTATGGGAGAGTGATAAAAAGTATAATTCATATCATGGATTTCGGGCATTTTTGTATGATTCGGTCAAAAATCGTTGCTTGAATTATTTAAAACATCAAGAAGTTGAACGGCGACATGCAGAGATTTTATTGCAGGAGCAGGATGAAGAGGACGAAGATTATCGGTTAATGCGTGAAGAGATGTACCGGGCGTTGCATCGGGCCGTGGATGAATTGCCGGAGCGTTGTCGTCAAGTGTTCGAGTTGCATTTGCAGGGCAAGAAAAACGAGGAAATTGCTCAAATGTTGGAACTTTCCGTGGAAACTGTGAAGACACAGAAAAAGAAAGCAATGCATTTTTTACGAGAATGGTTAGGTGAGTTGTTCTACATTTTAGTTGCTTTGAATATTATCTAATTTTTAGCAAGTTACCAATTTAGGTAAAAGTTTTCCAAAAATAAATGAAAATAGGATACCCTTTTTTTGTGGCATAGTTGTATATGTTGCAAAATAGATTGTATGAAGGATCAATATAGCGATAGGATAGTTCGTTTGATACAACTATATTTAGTTGGTGATATTACTGGGGAAGAACAACGGGAATTGGAAGAGTGGTGTGACGCGAGCAAGAAGAATCGTTGTTTCCTTGAACAGATTTGTCGAGAAGAATTGTTCTCGGAAGAACGGTTCGTGTACCGGCAAATTGATGACGTAAAAGCTTTGCGCATCTTTGAGGAACAAATAAAAATTGGTTCCCGACGAAGTATAAGGCGTTGGTGGAAATATGCAGCCGTGTTGCTATTACCCCTTTTGATCGGAGGAATATGGAAATGGAAGTCTTTAGAAAAAGAAGTTTCTGTTGTGGTTCAAATTCCTGCAGAAATCCGTCCGGGATCTCAGCAGGCCGTGTTGGTATTGGATGATGGACAACGAGTAGCGTTAAAAGAAAAAGGAGAAGGGGAGATCCTCGTTGATGAAAGGGTACGAGCAACGAAGGGGAAAGATCGATTAGTGTACGCTCAGGGTATACCGGAGAGTGATGAGATTGTACGTTTTAACGAGTTAGAGGTTCCTCGTGGGGGAGAGTATAAAGTAACTTTGTCTGACGGGTCTTTGGTGTATTTAAATTCTGTGACGAGGATAAAATATCCGGTTGTGTTTAGTAGGAAGGAACGAAAGGTGTTTTTATCTGGAGAGGCTTATTTCGAGGTGGCAGAAGACCCCAAACGTCCTTTTTTGGTAGAAGTCGGGGGAATAGAAGTGAAAGTGTATGGAACATTTTTTAATATTAATTCTTTTCGGGAAGGAGGGGTGCAAACAGTTTTGGTCAAGGGAAGTGTGGGAGTAAAAGTCTTGGCATCAGGAGAGGAAAGTATGATAGAACCGGGACAGATGGCTGAGTTTAGACAAGGGAGTATGAAGGTGGAGGTCAAAGAGGTGGACGTGAATCTTTACACGGATTGGAAGAATGGTATTTTCCGGTTTAAAAATCAGCGTTTGGAGGATATCCTCACGATTCTATCGAACTGGTATGACGTGGATATTTTTTATCAAATCCCTTCTGTGAAAGAATTACATTTTTCTGGTTATATGGAACGATATAAAAATTTCGAAATTATTTTGGAGGCAATTACGTTGTCAACTGGCGTGCAATTTTCAATACAAGGGAAAACGGTCGTGGTATCAAAATAAAACGGAAGGTATTTGGCGTACCTCCCGTATTTTAATCAGATGCAACAAACACTATTTGGCGTAGTGGTTTGTTGAAGTATTAATAACTTAAAATGCAAATGTATGAAAAAAAAACGATCATGTCATCGTCTTTTAAAAAGGCCGTGGCGAAAAATTCTGATGGTTATGAAGTTATTTGTTTTACTGACGTGTTGCTTTACGCTTTCCTTGTCAGCCAATAGCTTGGCACAACAGGTGCGGGTGAGTTTGGATATGAAGGATGTGGGTGTACAAGCATTGTTTGACGAGATTCAACGGCAGACGAATCTTTATTTTCTTTTTAATATCGAACAGGTAAAACAGGTGGGAAGTATTTCCTTGAAGGTAAATGATGAGACGGTAGAGAACGTGTTGACTTCGGTCTTTAAGAATACTGGCCTGACGTACCTGTTTAACGGGAATATGATTGTGGTGAGGTTGGATACTAACGATGATAAAAAGATGAGAACTATTACCGTGAAAGGGAAAGTTATGGACGAGAAAAAGGAGCCACTTCCCGGGGTAACGGTTTTGGTAAAAGGATTTAGTTTGGGGACGGTAACAAATACCGAGGGAAATTACAAGCTTACGATTCCGAATGCCCCGGAAAAGTTTTCTTTGCTTTTTTCTTTCATCGGTATGGTGACTCGGGAGATCGAGTACGTGGGGAAGGATACGATTAACGTGGTGTTGAAAGAAGATGTCGAGACGCTTGAGGATGTGGTCGTGACTGGAATTTATACCCGTAAGAAAGAGAGTTTCACGGGTTCGTCCGAGACTTACACGACTAAAGAACTGAAGATGGCGGGGAATAGGAATATTTTGGAGAGTTTGCGCACGTTGGATCCCGCTTTTAATATCATAGAGAATAATCAATATGGTTCGGATCCTAACCGTTTGCCTGATATTGAGATTCGGGGGAAGAGTAGTATTGTTGGTTTTAAAGAAGAGTTTGGACAAGATCCGAATCAGCCATTGTTTATTTTAGATGGTTTTGAGACGACGTTGCAGACCATCATGGATTTGAGTATGGATCGGGTGGCGAGCGTGACAATTTTGAAAGATGCGGCTTCCACGGCTATTTATGGTGCAAAAGCGGCTAATGGGGTGGTCGTTGTTGAAACCAAATCACCGGGAGTCGGTAGGTTACGTCTTTCTTATAATGGAAATTATGATATTTCGTTTGCTGATCTTTCGGATTACAATTTAATGAATGCGACTGAAAAGCTTGAATTTGAGAGGCGTGCGGGAAATTTTAAAACGAATATAGCTGATGCGCAAGAGCAGTTGACAGAACGTTATAATGATTTATTGAAGAATGTCAAACGAGGTGTGGATACTTATTGGATGTCAGAACCTTTGCGGGTTGCTTTTAGCCATCGGCATAATCTTTACGTGGAAGGAGGAGATAAGCAAATGCGTTACGGATTAGGGGTAAGTTACTCCAATGTCGATGGTGTGATGAAGGAGTCTATTCGTAATACCGTAAGTGTTAATCTCGATTTGATTTATCGTAACGGTGGGTTCCAGTTTATGAATAAACTGACCGTTGATTACGGTAAAACAGAAAATCCGATAGTTGCATTCTCCGCTTATTCAAGGGCTAATCCTTATTATGAGAAAAAGACTCCGGGTGGAGGTGTGGAAAAATGGCTAGAGGCTAGAACTTACGATAATCTGGCGAAACGGTCTTATTCGGAAGTATGGGTGGCGAATCCGTTGTGGAATGCCTCGCAGAATAGCTACAATAAAGGAAATTCATGGGGCGTCCGGAATAGTTTCAGCTTGGAGTATGATCCTGTGCCTTCAATACAGATGCGGGCACGATTTGGTTTAGACAAGACTTCTTCCGAATCAGAGGTTTTTTACTCTCCTTCGGATACCCGCTTTGATAAAGCGGATCAATTAAAGAAAGGTTCTTATTCCAATAGTCGTTCGGATGGTATAAGTTATAATGGTGATGTAACTTTGACCTACGGTGAGGTGTTAGGGGATAAGCATCAGATTAACGCCGCAATCGGTGCAACCTTAAATGAGTCCAATTCTTCATCTAAGGGCTTTTCCGGCTATGGCTTCCCGGAAGGGAATTTTACATCACCGGGATTTATTAATGCTTACCCGGAAGATGGCGCACCCTCATACAGTGAAAGTAAGAGTCGGGGTGTTAATTTTTATTTTAACGGTGGATATTCTTATGACAATCGTTATCTGTTAGATGCTAATTTACGTTCTGACGGGACTTCTGTGTTTGGTGTGAATAAGCGGTTTTCAACGACTTGGGCTATCGGTTTAGCTTGGAATGTGCATAATGAAAAGTTTATGAAAGAGAGCTTACCTTTTATTGATCGATTGAAGATCAGGGGATCAATCGGGAATCCAGGGAATCAGAATTTCGGTTCATTTACTTCCATCACGGTGTATTCTTTTAATAATTGGTTGTTAAATAATTTTGGGACTGGATTGATTATCGAGTCTTATGGTGACCCGGATATGGATTGGCAACGGACAATAGACAAGAATATTGGAATTGACATGACGTTGTTTCATAACCGGTTTAATCTGACTCTTGATTATTATCATAAAAAGACAGATCCTCTAATGGCATCCATTGGCTTGCCGTCATCGGTCGGTACAACCAGCCGTCTTGCTAATGTCGGAATGCAGATAGATAAAGGAGTGAACGGTTCGGTACGTTATGCTTTTTTATATAAACCGGAAGAGCGGATTAACTGGACAACAAGTCTTAATTTCCGTTGGGGAAAAGGATACTATGATGAAATAGGTAAAAATCTGGATCAGATGAATCGTGAAAATTTGTCCAAGAGTTTGGTGCGTTACTATGATAAGGGGAGTACAACGGCTCTTTGGTCTGTGCGTTCGGCAGGGATAGACCCGGCAACCGGGCGAGAGATTTTTATTCGTAAGGATGGCAGTTACACGTATGATTACGATTATGACGAGGAAGTTGAGGTCGGGGATTCTCGCCCGACGTTAGAAGGCGTGTTTGGTAATGTTCTTTATTATAAGGGCTTCTCGTGTAGCGTACAGTTGCGCTATAGTTTTGGTGGGGATGCTTTTAATTCGACCTTGTATAATAAAGTAGAGAATATTTCTTCCACGGCGTTGCAAAATAATCAGGATCGTAGGGCTCTTTATAATCGCTGGCAGAATGTTGGCGACCGGGCAAAATATAAAGGAATATCATTGACCGAATCAACCCCCATCTCCTCTCGATTCGTTATGAAGAACGACTATATTTCTTTAGAGTCGATACGTGTCGGTTATGAATTTCCCGAGCGGTGGTTAAAAAAGGTGCGTGTATCTGGAATGACATTCAGTGCATACATGAATCAGATTTGCAGGATCTCTTCCATAAAGGATGAACGAGGTATTGATTATCCTTTTGCACGTTCGGTTTCTTTTTCTTTAAGTATAAATCTATAATCGCTTCTTGAAATGAAAAAATATATATTAGCATTGGTGGTTCCTGTCTTGTTATGCTCGTGCGAGAGTTGGCTTGATGTGAAGCCTAATGACCGGATTTCTGAAGAGGCAACTTTTTCAACGCCTCGCGGATTTGAATTAGCCTTGAATGGCGTGTATGTTGATTTGAATAAGACGAACTTGTACGGCAGGGCGTTGACTTGGGATTTTGTTGAGGTGCTGGCGCAACGTTATGCCATTGATAAAAATGCGAAATACAATAAAGAAGCGATGGATTTTCATTATGCTTCTGATGAAGTGAAAAGTAGGGTGAGTGGTATTTGGTCAACGGCTTATTCTCTGATTTCGAATTTGAATTTGATTTTACAGAATTGTGATACTCGTAGAGATGTGTTGTCTGACGAATATTATAGTTTGGTTAAAGGGGAGGCATTGGGATTGCGGGCCTTGCTGCATTTTGATTTATTCCGTTTGTGGGGACCGGTTTATAGTTTGGCTTCCGAGAGTGAGTTGACTATACCTTATTACGCGTCTTTTGCATTGGTCGCTAAACCAAAATTAACGGCATCGAAGTTTATGGAACAGGTGATTGCGGATTTGGAGGAAGCTGCCGGGTTATTGAAAGATTATGATCCCGCCATGGAAGCAAGTGGAATGTTAAAACCTTATGCAGGTAATAATTTTTTAGGATATAGGGCTTTACGGATGAATTATTATGCCGTGAAACTTTTGTTAGCACGAGCTTATCTTTACGTTGATAACAAGGAGGAAGCTTTGAAAGCGGCCAAAGAAGTTATTGAAGTTCAAGAACGGTTGTTCCCATGGATTGATCCAGCTTCCTTATCAACATCAAGTGAGAATTTAGACCGTATGTTTTCGACGGAATTGGTATTTGCGTTGCAAAATGTGAACCGTAAAACCATCTATACGGGGAGTTTTGATTCGGATAATTTGAAAATAGGAGCATTGTTGATCCCCGATCAAAAAGTAGTAGATAATTCAATTTTTGATGGGGAGACAAGTGATTTGCGTTACAAAATGTGGTTGGATAAAAATGTTGAATTGGAAGGAGGTAGCTACAAAGAGTTGATGAAGTATCAGATTACTTCGACGGATTCTATCTATGCTCAATTGATCCCGATGTTACGTGTTAGTGAAGCTTTCTATATTGCTGCCGAATGCGAGGGAGAAGAGGATGCGGAGGCAGGGATCGCTTGGCTGAATAAAGTGCGGAACGCACGTGCATTGCAAGGCTATCCATGGTATTATTACGAATATACGCTTGAGTTGGAATATATTCGGGAATTCTGGGGCGAAGGACAGTTGTTTTTCTTTTATAAACGGAAGAATTATGACGAGATTTCTTCGGCGTATGATCCTTATGCAACTGTTTCGATGACACCGGCGAACTACGTGTTGTTGATTCCGGAAAGTGAAAGTAAGTACAATTAAAAATAGAACGACATGATGAGACGATGGATATTTTTTATGTTGTTTGGGTCGGTATTGTTTGCTTGTAAGCAAGAGATAGACCTTTACGAGGGTGAAAGTTCAATTTATTTTGATGATAATTATGCCGGTTATTATGAAGTGACGTGGTCCACGACAGATTCTGATATCAAGAAAATGGATATTCAGTTGAAGGTTAATCTTTTCGGTGCGGTAAAGGATTATCCGAGAAAATTCAATATTCAAGTTATTTCTGAAGAGACGGATTCCTTACACGCTTGTCCGGGAGTGGATTATACTCCTTTCCCTCTGGAATACGAGATGCCAGCTATGGTTAATCATACATATATCAATATCGAGTTGCTACGTACGGATACATTGTTAAAACAAGGAAGGATGTTTACCGTTCAATTAGTTCCTAATGAAAATTTTGGATTCGAATACATGAAGTATTATTGGAATCCTGAAGATAGTACGAACGTTGCTCTTAATGACCATTGTACGGTTTATATGGATGAGAAATTTCCGGAACCTTGGTGGTGGTATCGAATTGGTGTCCCTATTTTTGGAAAATGGTCCGTGACAAAGGGACTTTTGATTTGTGATGTGGGTGGTATTGAGCGGGCAAAACTTCAGGGGGATATTAATGGAATAGACGGGGCTCTTACAGAGGCATTTTTAAAATTCGTCGGGCGTAAAGTTCACTTGTGGTTACAGGAACATCCGACCTTGGATGAAGATGGAGAGCCAATGGAAATGGGGGAAGATTCGATTTATTAAAATGATGAGATTATGAAAAAATGGTTGATAATATTAGGAGTACTATTGTCGGTATCCTGTTTTGACGACAAAGGAAATTATGATTATGCGGATCTTGGGGAAGTGACGATTGAGGGTATCGCTACAGATCGTTGGTATGAATTGTTTGCTTATTCGGATACACTGAAAATTCCGGTAAAGATTACTTCAACCCGGTACACAAATGGGGAGGAGCCTTACACGTATGCGTGGAAGTTCACGAAACTAAATGCTCCGACAATGGATGAGCAAGATAATCCGATAGATTATACGATTTCAAGAGAGAAAAATTTGGCATACGTTCCGGCCTTTAGTGCCGGAGATTATAACTGTTTTTTTGTTGTGACGGATACGATCTTGGGACTACAGAAAAAGGTTGATTTTTTTGTTCGTTTAAGAACTGCTGTAAGCGAGGGATGGATGATCTTATGTGAAGAGAACGGGGAAGCAAGATTGGATTGGGTTATGAATCTAACGGAAAAGGAGGACAGGATATCCCGGAATGTCTGGGCGGATAATGAGTTAAAATTGGGAAAACCTTATGCGATTTTTTCTGCTTATTTTTTAAGAGGTAGTAATCGCTATGTCTTTACAGAAAACGGGACGTTCAATATTGATGCAGAAGACGCTCACGTGGGAGAAGATAATAATGTCAAATGGGCTTTTGGTGATGCACCGGATGTTGTACACGGTTTGGCTACAGAGGTTGCTATTCAGCGGAACAATAGTTTGGATTTACTTGTTACTCGTGATAAAAATCTGTACGTGCGTGATCTCTATCTTGTCGGTTCTATTTATGGGTTTCCGATAAATTATACTTCCGATGGTAAGCGGTTTGATGTTGCCCCATATTTCGGACATCGATATTCGGGAAGCGAGGCTTCCGTGATTATTTATGATGAGACGAACAAACGTTTCATGGAGCTTGATGATGATGAGAAGAATATACCCCATCCGCTCACTTTTGCAGGTGGAACGGTTGACTTCTCGGCGGAAACGGGTAGGGATATGGTGTATATGAACTGGACAAAAGATAGTTATACTTTTGCTGTTTTGGAAGATCCAAGTGATGGAGAAATGTACGTGTATGGAATTAAGGTCGAGGTGTCCGGTAATAATTACCGACAATTTTACATGAAACTGAATCGTCCGAATAAGGATAAAATCATGCATATAGCTTTTCATTCAATTTACCGGTACCTGTTTTATTCAACAGAGAATGCAGTTTATCAGTTTGATATGGAAGCTCCTGAAACTCCGGCCAAGCAAATATTATCTTTCCCGGGTGAGACCATTACAGCCTTGAAAATTAATAAAATGGTTGGTTGGATTGCTTATCAGCCTTGGGAAAAAGCAAGGGAGAATCAATTAGTTGTAGGTAGTTATATTAACGATAAAGAGGAAAGTAAATGTGGCGTTATGCGCATATATGATGTCCCGGGTTTAATGGCTCCGTTAGAGAAGAAAAAGGAATACACGGAGTTGGGAAAAATCGTGGATATAGTATATCGTGAACGTGGAAAATAAATAAGTAAATAATTTGATTATGAGAAAATGGATGATGTTAGTGGCATTTTGTAGTTTCATGTTGAGTGGATGTACTACAAATGTGAAAGAGTATGTAATTAAAGGAAGTGTAGCTTGGGGAAATCCCGATGTGTATTTGACGACAATTAATGAGAATGGTAAATTGGATACTATTCAACATGTCGTCCCCGTGAATGGTAAATTTGAAATGAAGGGGAATTTGTCAGAGCCGAAAATCAGTTTCTTGGTTGTAAAAGACGGGAAAGGAAGAATTCCGTTATTGCTTCAAGATACGATTTTGAGAGTTGATATTAAAGCTGATGATTTATCTAATGTCCGGAATTTTGTTGCACGGGGCAGTGTATTACAAGATCGGAAATCGCTTCTGGACCAGAAGGAAATAGAAATTTATCAAGATCTTGATTCTGTATTGGCACGTTATTACAAGGCTGAGAGTGAGCATAATATTATGGAAAAAATGCATGAAATGGCCTCGTTGCAAGTGATGAGTGAGTTGTATAACCAAGAAGAAAATAGATTTATACAGGAAAATCGAGATAATATTTTAGGGTTGTCGCTAGTGTTTTATCGGTATCAACATTTGAATTACGAGCAATTAAAGCCCAAGTTCGATATGTTGAGCGAAACAATGAAAAAAACACCAGAAGGATTGTTAATTGCGGCTAGATACGATAAGTTGGGAGAGGTGAAGGTCGGTGCTACTGCTCATGATTTTAAAATTCGGACTATGCAGGGGGATACCCTCCGTTTATATGGTACACGTGGATCGGTGAAGATTTTGGATTTTTGGGCATCTTGGTGTGGACCTTGCCGGAAAGAGAATCCACATCTGGTGGAGATATACAAAAAGTATAAAGATAAGAATTTGCTGATGATCGGTATTTCTATGGATACGAACGAGAAGGCATGGAAAGAGGCGGTGGAAGCGGATGGTTTGGAGTGGATACAGGCCTGTGATTTTAACGGGTCGAGTGGACCTGTCGCAAAAGATTACCGCATTTCTGGAATTCCTCATATTTTTGTGTTGGATGGTAATAATAAGATTATAGGGGAAGGTTTAAGAGGAAAAGAGTTGGATGAATTATTGGCGAAATATTTGTAGGATAGCGAGTTATTTAATTTATTAATAGATAGATGGGGTATTCGGGTATAAAACGAATACCCCATCTTGTTTAAATGAACTAGAGAAACTAAATTAACAAAGTTAACAGCTGAAAAGGGAAGAATTAACAAAGAATTAATGTAGATTCATTTTGAATAACAAAATGAGAACTATAATTTTGTTGATGGAAATAGTGCGTGATCTTCAGAGATCAAAAAATTAAATGATTAAAACAATTAGAGATGAAAAAATTAGGATTGATTATTGTTAGTTGTATCTTCTCGCTGTTATCGGTGCATACAACGTATGCGCAGGAACAGGATAAGTTGTTACAACTATTGAAACAAGAGTTGGCAGCTGATATGCAAGAGTTGCAGAAACAGGAGAATCCTCCCTATCACATGAACTTTAGGGTGATGGATGATCGAACGGTGAATATTTCGAGTTCTTTCGGGGCCACGATGATGTCAGTGGAACAACATTCTCGTTCAATGGTTCCACAAATTCGAGTGGGAGATACTATTTTAGATAATTTTAAATATAATGCAATGGGTGCCCCGGCAGATCAACGTGGTAATGTACGGGTGGCTTATTTGGGATTGGATGATGAAAAAGGTGCTGATGCAACTCGTCAGGCAATCTGGGCTGAAGTAATGAAACGTTATGATTTTGCCGTGGAGGCTTACCAGAGAGCGAAAACTCAAAGTCAGGTGAGTGTTGCTGATGAGGATAAAGCTCCTTCATTCTCTGCGGCTCCGGTGGAGAAATATTACGAGGCACCTCTTCCTGCTGAGAAGTTGACGGTTGACCAAGCTGCTTGGGAAAAGCGTTTGAATGAAGTTTCTGCGGTGTTTAAAGCATATCCGTTATTACAATCGGGTGATGTTAGTTTGACGTTCCGAGTGCTTCGGAATTATTTTGTAAATACGGAAGGAACTGAAGTTGTGCAGAATAGAACATATGCACGAATCATGATCAGTGCTTCCATGAAGGCAGAAGACGGTATGGAGTTACCGTTGAATATGTCATACTTTGCATACGATCCGAAGGACCTTCCGTCTAATGACCGGATGATTGCAGACGCTAAGGATATGGTAAAAAGATTGACCGTGTTGCGTGATGCTCCGGTTGTTGATCCTTACACGGGACCCGCTATTTTGTCCGGTCCGGCTAGTGGGGTGTTCTTCCACGAGATTTTCGGTCATCGTATTGAAGGTCACCGTTTGAAAGGTGGTGGTGAAACTTTTAAGAAGAAAGTAGGAGAGTTGGTTTTGCCTGCAGACTTCCAAGTATATTGCGATCCGACTTTACGTAGTTACGCTGGGGAAGAGCTGAATGGTTTTTATTTGTATGATGATCAGGGAGTGAAAGCTCGCCGGGTTGATGTCGTGAAAGATGGTATTTTGAGAGAGTTCTTGATGAGCCGTGTGCCGCTGGATGGATTCCCGCATAGTAATGGGCATGGACGTACTGCCGGAGGTGGTGATCCTGTATCTCGTCAATCTAATTTGGTGGTGGAGACAACAGCACCTCACACGGAGGCTGAATTGCGTTCCATGTTGATTGAAGAGGCTAAAAAACAAGGAAAAGAATACGGGTACTATTTTAAAGAAGTAACCAGTGGTTTCACGTTGACCGGGGAAGGTGGTAGTTTGAATTCATTTAACGTGACTCCCTTGGAAGTGTATCGAATCTATGTAGACGGACGTCCGGACCAGTTGGTTCGCGGGGTGGATTTGATTGGAACCCCCTTATCCATGTTCTCTAATATTGTATGTGGAGGTGATGCTCCCAGCGTGTTCACGGGAGAGTGTGGTGCGGAATCCGGTTGGGTGCCTGTAACGGCTAGTTCCCCAATGATTCTGGTAAATAAGATCGAGACTCAACGTAGACAGAAGTCAAGAGATTTACCCCCGATCTTACCGGCTCCGCAGAACAAATGAAATGGAGAATTGAAAACTGAAAATGAATAGATCGAAATCATTGAGGCTTGGAGTTCTTCGGTCGTAAATTTTAAATTTAGAATAAAAATGAAATATATATTATCGATTATATTGTTTTTCCTGTTGGCAGGATCATTATCCGCACAGAATGAGCAGGATCAGGTGATCTTTAAGGCAATGCAGGATGAGATGCAACGTAGTAAGGAGCAATTGATGTTGCCGGGTATGCAGAAACCATATTACTTGTCTTACACTTTGGGGCGTACACATCAGTTTGAGGTCGTGGGGGCATTAGGTGGTGTTACTAATTTTTACGAGTCCCCTTGGAGTGCCGTTGGTGGGGTGCAGATGTTTTTGGGAGATTACGATCATAATAATGATATTAATTATGTATGTGCTTCTGTTCAGGCTGGGATGCCGGAACAGGCTGATTATGATGTAATCCGGAGAAATTTCTGGCTAGGATCAGATGCCATGTATAAATGGTCATTGCAGGCAGGAGCGATGAAGGACGCTTATTTGAAGGCGAACCCGAAGACTGCCGAAGAAGTTGCCGTGAAGGATCAACAGAAGGTGGATGCTGTTACTCGAATCGAGGAACCGAAAAATGCTTACACGATTGATAGAGTAAAATTAGAGAATATTGTAGAAGAATTATCTGCTATTTTCAAGGACTATAAGGATATTTATGATTCATCTGTGGCTATTACCGGTCAGGAAATGGAAGTGTACAAGTCTACCACGGATGGGGTCGTGTTGAAAGAACCGTTGCGTTATGCAAGCTTGGTTGCCTCTGCTTACGTGATGACAGAAGATGGCGTTCGGATTGATGATGCATATTCCGTGCTTGTTGCTCGTCCGGATGATTTGCCTTCTTTGGATGAATTAAAGAAAGGGGTTAAGGCTTTTGCCGATAACTTGATCAAGTTGAAGAATGCGCCTGCAATTACAGAATATTATGCAGGTCCGGTGTTGCTTGAGGATGGTGCTTGTTCATCTGTTTTTATAAGTAACTTCTTGAAACGAGGAGCTCTCTTCGCTTATCGTAAACCCGATACTGACCGGGCTCAACCGGTGAAAACATTGGATGCTCGTTTGGGAATGAAAATTGTGGACAATCGAGTGTCAATCAAGAATTATAGCTCTTTGGATAAGTATAATGGAGTTCCTTTGTTAGGAGCTTATAATATTGATGCTGAAGGTATCGTGCCTGCCAAAGAGATGACATTGGTTGAAAATGGTATTTTCAAAAGTATGTTGAATGGGTGTACCCCGACTTTGTATGCTCCACAGTCAACGGGTAGTTCTCGTTTCTTGTTGTCCAGTAGAAATGGAATGTTTTCCACGGCTCCGGGTACCATTCATATTGAAGTAGAGAAAGGAACGAAACCGGAAAAGATGAAGAGCGCATTGATTAAAGCTGCTAAAGAAGAAGGTTTGAAATATGCTTATATCGTGCGGAGTTTAGCGGGTAAAGCTTCTCGTATCTATCGGGTAGATTTGGATGGTAAGGAAACTCAAGTCCGTTTCGGTGATGTGAGTGGATTGACATTGATAAACCTGAAACGTATGTTGAATATTTCCAGCAAGGAAAATGTAAGTAACTACATTTTAAATGGTCAATTATTGTCTTCTTTAATTTATCCGTCTTCAATCTTGGTTGAGAACATCGAGATTAATAAATCAGACGTGAAGAAAGACAAAGAGCAAGTATTGACTTTCCCGTTACAACGGTAAGATTATTTTTAGATATTAGAACACAGGGGCCCTTGATTCAGAGATGGATCAAGGGTTTTTCTTTATTTCGTCTATTTTAGAGAATACATTTTAGTTTGTTTGGAATAAATTTGTATTTTTGCCCTAGGCGTGTTGTTACTAAGAGATGGCGGAACTAAGGAATATAGCGGATAAAAGAGTTGGATTCGAACAAATTTACAGAGACTATTCGAAACCCATGTTTTTGTATGCTCTTAGTTTCCTAACTTCAGAAGAGGAGGCGGAAGATGTGATACAGGAAGTTTTTGTTAATTTTTGGAAAGATGAAACTTACCGAAAGGTAAAAGGTGAGGTAACAAAGACCTATTTATTCCGCTCGGTTAAAAATAATTGTTTGAATCGCTTGAAAAAGAAAGACGTATTAAGAGATCGTTTGGATTTGTTATATGGAGATGTTGTGGAGGAAGAGATGATGGCATGGAATGACGAATTAATTCAAGAGGTTGAGACTGAGATTACAAATATGCCGGAACAAACACGGGAAATTATCCGAAGTGTTTTTTTCCAGGATTTAAAATACCAAGAGGTGGCAGATCAGTTGGGTATATCTATAAATACCGTGAAGACCTTGTTGAAAAATGGCATGAAACATTTGCGGGAACATTTTGCTGGACGTGGAGATTTATTTCTTATGGTACTTTTTTTAAGATGATTCTACTATTATGCTGTGTTTTGATCCCGTGATCGAAAAAATAAAACAATATTATTTGAAAATTTCTGTTTTTGATTCACCCGTTTTTATTTTTTGTTGTCTATACAAGAAATAAAGAATTTATGGAAGTAGGAGATCGAATTGACGAATGGGTTAATCAATGTGTACGTGGAGTCCTTTCCGAGAAGGATAGGATTGAGTTACTCCGGTGGCTGGAGGCTGCTCCTGAGCATGAAAAACAATTTCGGGAAATGCTGCGAATCGCAATGCGGGTATCTGCTGTTGGTCAATGGAGTGAGTTGGATGATATACAGCAGAGAACATGGGATAAAATTACGCCTTTTATAGAACGTCGAAGGAAAAAGTTGTATATGTGGGGGACTCGGATTGCTTCGGTGATCATTGTGATGGTTGGAGTCGCATTAATATGGCAGAATGGATCGGATCAGGAGATTGGGACAATGCAGGTTTCCAATGTGCTACAAGTTGAATCCGGTTCTCCCAAGGCGATTTTAGTGACAAGTGCGGGAGAAAAGATAGCTTTAAATGATGACAAAACTTATCAAGTGGCAGATATTTCGGGGGTTGAAATCATTCAAGATTCGACGGGGAGTGTCCGATTTGAAGACCGTGGTGTTGCTACGGAAGAGGAAATTTGTCGATATAGTTCAATCGTCGTGCCAGAGAAAGGAGAATATCAAGCTATATTAAGTGATGGTACGAAAGTTTGGATTAATTCAGATTCAAAATTAGAATTTCCGGATCGTTTTTGTGAAAATATTCGGGAGGTGAAGTTGACCGGAGAGGCTTATTTTGAAGTGATTGCTGATACGAAAAGGCCATTTTATGTACAGGTTGGGGAGGCTAAAGTACAAGTGTTGGGAACGGCATTTAACGTATCGGCTTATCGGGAAGATCAACAAGTTGAAGTTGCCTTGTTAAGAGGTAAGGTTGGACTTGATTTACCGGGGAATGAATATGTGTTAGCACCGGGGGAGATCGCAACTTGGAACAAGGGGGATGGACTGGCTACACTCCGAAAGGGGGATGTCGAATCAATTGTAGATTGGAAAACAGGGCGGTTCAATTTTGAGGATATGCCTTTGGATAAATTAACAGTGAAACTGGCTCGTTGGTATGGTGTGCAGTTCATATTTGAGGATGAGACCACGAAAGAGTTTCGTTTTTCGGGGGCGGTAACGAAATATAGAACATTAGATTACGTGTTGGGGATGATTGTGAAAACGACGAAGGTCGCTTTTCAAGAAAAAGATGGAAAAATTTTGGTTCGAAAAATAGAATAGAGTTTGTGTGAGAGCAAACTAAAAAATCCCGCATAGTGGTGACGCACTATACGGGAGGAAGTTTAATTAACTTTTATAATTAACTAACAATGCAAATGTATGAAGAAAAGGAGTAAAAAGTGGCTTTTTGAGAAAAATAATCAGCTGCGAAAACTTTTTAAAATTATGAGGTTAAGTGTAATTTTATTGTTTATCGGGATGCACCTGACTTTTGCAAATGTGGGTGCTCAATCGAAAGTGACAATTGAGCATCAGTTTGTTACTTATCAGGAATTATTTAGTCAGATTCAAAAACAAACGGGCTTGACGGTTGTGTATAGCAACAATGAATTGAATAAAGATAAGAAAATACAAGCCGGATTTGTACAAATGGAGCTGGAAGATGTGCTGGACAAGGTTTTGGCTGGAACTAATTTGGGGTATGAATTTATGGATGAATTTGTGATACTAAAAGTTGTCACGAAAGATGAAAAGAAGAAAACTATACGGGTTTCTGGAAAAGTAGTTGATGAAAAAAACATGGCTTTACCTGGAGTGACGGTAATGGTAAAAGATTTGAAACTGGGAACAACAACAGGTTCTGACGGACGTTATGTGTTGACGATCCCGGAGATAGATAATATATTTTTGGTATTTTCTTTTGTCGGGATGCATACGCAGGAAGTGAAGTATGCCGGGCAGGACTCGATAAACGTGGTTATGAAGGATGACGTGGAGGTTTTGGAGGATGTGGTGGTTACTGGTTATGGGAATATGTCAAAAGGTAATTACACGGGAGCAGCGACCACGATGAAGGCCGAAGATATTATGATGGCAGGAGTTTCTTCGATTGATCAGATGTTGCAAGGTGTGGTTCCGGGTATGCTCGTTCAACAGGGAACCGGAATGGTTGGGGCATCTCCAAAAATTCGGGTTCGCGGGGTGTCTTCCCTGTTGGGAAGTCAGGAACCGGTTTGGGTCGTTGATGGGGTAATTCAAAGAGATCCGCAACCTTTCAATTCGGAAGATAACACGAAGTTCTCGGTTGATGCAGATGATATTTCTCAGTTGGCTGGTAATGCTATTTCTTGGTTGAATCCCAATGATATAGAGTCTATAACCGTGTTGAAAGATGCATCTGCGACAGCGATTTATGGTTCCGAGGCAGCCAATGGTGTGATTGTAATCACGACTAAAAAAGCGAATGTTGGTAAAGTTTCTGTTGCGTATAGCGGGGATTTCTCCATCGGGCAAAGACCTCGTTATGGCTTATATAACCAGATGAACTCCCGGGAAATGATGGAATTTTCTCAGGAAATGTATGAAGACCGGGTAAGTTATCCTTCAAAAGTGCTATCTATCGGGTATGCTGGTTTGATGCAATCTTATTTGAACAAAGAGATTACTAAAAAGGAGTTTGATCAAAGATATGAAAAGATGGCTGGCACGAATACGGATTGGTTCGATTTGCTTTTTCAAAACTCATTTAGCCATAAACATAGTTTGAGTCTTAGTGGGGGATCAGAAAAGATTCAAAACAGGACTTCTCTCGGGTATACAGATGAAACGGGAGAGGCGAATGGAAATAAGGTTACGTTATTGACAGCGACTTCCAACACGACTGTAAACTTGATGAATAATAAGCTCATTGTAAATCTATTATTGAAAGGGACTTGGCGTAAAGTGAAAGGATTTGCCTATGATGTGGATCCCTTTAGTTATGCTTATAACACGAGCCGGGTGATCCCGATGTATAATGAAGACGGCTCTCTGTATTATCATGAGAAATGGGCCGATGAATCAAGTACGGTTATCAATAACAAAACGAGTTATTTGTACAATATTCAAAATGAGTTGGATAATACGGGAAGTGAAAATAACACGAAAACTTGGGGTACTACGTTAGACGTCAAGTGGAATATTCTACCGGGATTGGATTATCAAGGATTAGTTTCTTACTCGTCTTCATCTGCTGATGTGAAAAAGTATGCGACGGAACGTTCTTTTTATATAGCCTCTTTGCGTGGGTATGATTACGGGGCTTATGAAAGTTCTGCACCGGAGTTTGCTTATACTCGTTTGCCTTTTGGCGGTTTACTGGAAACGGGATTGACAGATGTTTCTACGATCACGGTTCGAAATGCTTTGATATATGATCGTATGTTTAAGGAAATCCATAGGTTGACTCTGCAATTGGGTATTGAGACCAATTCCACGAAGACAAGAGGAACAACAGGGAAACGTTATGGGTATTTGAAAGATAGAGGTGAAACCTTTATCAAATTACCTTTGACATATTCTGATTTAGCGTGGGAAGGTGATCTGTTGGATAATGACCTTGCTCAAGGAGAAGCGACGGTGTTGAATAAGATTGATAATAAGCTCAGCGAGTATGTTTCTGCCGTGTACACCTATGATGGGCGTTACGTGTTGAATGCAAGTGCCCGTCTAGATGCTTCCAATCGTTTTGGACAAGATAAGAATAAACGTTTTGCACCGACGTGGTCTGTGGGGGTCAAATGGAGAGTTGCAACCGAGCGTTTTGCGAAGAATTTGTGGTGGTTGAATAATTTGGATTTAATCGCATCTTACGGATCTCAAGGAAATGCCGTTGAGACGGTCTCTCCCTACTTGATAGCAAAAGATGGAGGTGTCAATGAATACTATAATGCTTATTTGCTAAATATAAGCTCGTTACCTTATCCTGATCTTGGGTGGGAAAAAACAAAAACTTATAATTTTGGTGTTGATGCAGCGTTGTTGGATGGACGTTTGAATTTTACGGTGAATTACTTTAAGAAGATCAGTGATGTACTTTCTTCTCGTAATATTCCACGGGAAAACGGTATGGAGAATGCCGTGGTAGATGGTGGAGAAATGACGAATACTGGTTATGATTTCGTGATCAATGTGATCCCCGTGCGTACCAAAGATTTCACTTGGCAATTGTCTCTGAATACAAGTGTGACCAAGAATGAGGTTAATAAAAATCAACGCATCAATACTTTGAATGATTATTTGGAAGGAAGTGCAGTGGTTGATGGAGAGGCTTTTTCAACTTTTTATTCTTTTAAATATGATGGACTAAATGATGAAAATGGGACACCGGAGTTTGCCTATATGGATGTTTTAAATGGAACAAGTCCATTAGACTATTTGGTAAAATCCGGGAAATTTACTCCTGATTTCTCAGGAGGTTTAAACATGATGTTTAAATATAAAAACTGGTCATTATATGCATTGTTTAATGTGCAATGGGGCGGCCATGCCCGTTTGCCCAAGTTGTATGACACAGACAGTAATTATGGAATCCCCACTCCGGAGCAAAATGTATCCCGGGATTTAGCTCGTCGTTGGCGGAAAGCTGGGGATAAAACAAATATACCTTCTATCCCGACTTCTGAGGCATATATCAATCTTCCGGCAACAGCCTCGGTAGCTAGTACCGAAAGGAGACTTTATGATATGTATAATAATTCTGATTTACGTGTGGCAAGTACGGATTTTATCCGGTGTCGGTCATTAGCACTTTCTTATGAATTTAGTCAGAAATGGTTATCCCGTATTGCAGCTCAACGGTTTGTTATTAAGGCGAGTATGACAAATCCATTTATGTGGGTTTCTGATAGTAAATGGGATGGTTTGGATCCGGAAACAGGTGATTGGCCTGCAAGACGAGTTACATCCTTGTCATTGCAAGTAATGTTTTAAGATATAAATTGAAGATCAAATGCAAAATGATAGTATGATGAAGAAATTACAAATCATGATATGTATATTGGGATTACTTGGTTTAAATTCCTGTTCCGACTATTTGAACAAAGAATCGTCGGATGAAGTAATCGTGAAAACGGTCTCGGATTACAGTGAACTGCTTTTAGGGGCTGGTTACCCGGAACCGACGGGTTCTCTCTATAACACCCTGTATTTGTTGGATGACGATTACATGCTCAATGAAAGTTCTTTGGATGACGAAGAAGATTACAGCGGTGCCGTGAGTGCTTTTCCTTTCTATACGTGGCAAGCAAATATGTGGGAACGACAGGAGGTTGATGTATCTACATATGATGAATCTTATTCTCCAACTTATACCCGGTTGATGGGTGTAAATGCTGTTTTGGACGGGATTGACGAGGCTATCGGAGAGGTTGAGGAGCGGGACCAAGTAAAGGCAGAGGCCTTGGCGTTAAGAGGGTATTATTATTTTATGTTGGTGAACCTGTATGGTGAACCATATAATTATAACAAACAAGCTTTAGGTGTTCCTTTGAAATTAACTGCCGATATGGAGACAAACGGGACTGCTCGTAGTACGGTAGAAGAAGTGTACAAACAAATCGTGTCGGACTTGAAGGCCGCATCGGATTTGTTTGAAAAATACCCAAAACGTCGAGGAAGCTATCGTATTAATCTGCCCACGACAAATATTCTTTTGTCTCGGGTTTATTTACACATGGAATTGTGGGATGATGCGATTGCGGCTGCCACGAAAGCCATTGAAAATGGTGGTGTTTTAACCAATTATGTCAATTTGGAGAGTTCCTCTACTTGTATTTCCAGTTACAACTATTCGGAAGTGGAATGGGTGTACGGGAATGGTAATACCCCTACCCGATCTTTATCTGGTATGGTTGTGTCGACAGAGTTGCGTAATAAATTTTTAGAGAATCCTAATGATACCCGTATGAACTTATGGTTTTTGATCAGTGGTACGAATTGGAATATTACCAAAAAGCGTCTTAGCTATCCTTCCGGGACACCTCGGACCCCGACAAATTCCATTCGTATGTCAGAGGCTTATTTGAACCGAGCAGAAGCCTATGCTCAAAAAGGAGAGAGTGGGGCGGCTTGGGATGATTTAAGCCATTTACGAGAGAATCGTTATAAGGAATATAGTGAAATAGCAATAACGGATGCAACCGTGTTATTGGAGGAGATTCGTGAGGAGCGTCGTTTGGAATTATGTTTCGATGAAGTACGTTGGTTTGATTTACGTCGTTATGGAATGCCCTCTATCTCCCATCTTTACAAGGTGAGAAAATCGGCATCTTGGCAAACATACACGTTAAATGAAAAGGATCCGTTATATACATTACCACTTCCTAGCGAAGTAATGAATGAAAATCCGGCTCTTCAACAAAACGAGTCAGCCAAAGAACCGACAAGACAAGGAAGATGATGTGAAATCTAAAATGTAATCGAGATGAAAATGAGAATATATGCAATTCTGTTAGCCATTTTATTTCTAGGTGGCTGTGCGAAAGACACCGAGATTGGAAAAATCATGGTGCCCGGGGCAGATTATACACTTCCTCAGGGAGGTGACGTTACGGCGGATCAACGAATCTTGAAATTATACGAGACTTATGGCAGTTATTTCTTGTATGAATTTTCAGAAAAAGATTTCAATTGGACACAAATTTCGGGTTCTTTAGGTGATGATATATTTCGGTTTGACCCTATAGAGCCGGGTAAAGTGGCTAATTTGCTTGATTTACTTCAACTTACTTGGTTTGATTTCTATGATCAAGAATTTCTAGCCAAAACCATGCCTATACGAATATTTTTGGCTGAAACCGTACAGTTGCAGGTTAGTGAATTTGACTGGGGTACATGGGATTATATATTAAGTTGGAAAGATATATATGCTCGTTACTTGGATAATCAGATAGCTATTAGTAACGTGGATAAAAATATAACCGAGATGTCTGCGGAAGAAAAAAGAGAGTATAAATCTAATTTGCAGAGTGTATTTCTGGAATATCTTGTAACTTCTGCAATTATTGTTGCTCCGGATGAATTTATTGCGATTAGCGACTACTTAAATAATGTAAGTGATACCGAGGAGGCCCGGAATGCTGGATTCGTTTTAAATCCAACGATGGATTATGAATGGAGTGTTGACGGCAATATGACAGAATCGAATGATTTGAATGCTTATCTCGCTTCTCTTGTTTTTCGGACAACTGAAGAGTGGAAGGAAGATCTACAATATCCTTTGGTCAAGCAAAAGTATGATATACTGGTAAATTGGTTGAAAACGGGATATGGCATAGACATCGTTAAAATCGGAAATGCTATTTATGAATAAATTGTTGTATGTAATAAAATTACGTGTATGAAAAGATGGATTGTACTGTTTGCTGCAGTCATGTTTGTAACTTCTTTTACGAACATAATTTCTGCAGCTGATAGAAAAAAAGACAAGAAAAAGGAGATTAAAGAGTCTTCAGCAGTGAAGGAAACGGCTTATGATAAGTTAATGAAAAAATCTGATCGTGAGACAGCGGTAGGAGATTTTATGACTTTACACAAAATAGGGGGTAAGCTTTATGTTGAAATACCTCTGAAATATTGTGGACGAGATTTGTTGATTGCCTCTACTACGGCAGAATCTAGTAATTCAAGATTAGCCACTGTGGGGTATAAAATCAATGATCCGATGCATGTCAAATTTGTCAAAATGGACAGTTCTATGATATTGCAGTCCGTGAATTCTAGGGTTGAAAGTGATGCTGAATTGAAATTGGCATTACAACGAAACTATATGAATTCATTCAATAAAAAGTATGCTATTGAAGCTTATAATAATGATTCTACGTCTGTTGTCATTGACATGACAGAAATGTTTATTGGTGATGAACCTGCTTTAAAGCCTGTAGAAGAGAGATATAGTATTTTGACGGTGAATTCAAATTTAAGACCCAATTTTGCATCGTTGGGGAAGATTAAAGCTTTTGAGGATAATGTTACGATCGAATCCTATATGACTTATGACTACACGTTGTCCTTTTTTGGAACTGAAGTGCAGAAGAATGAAATAACAACGAAAGTGAATAGAACCATTCTTTTATTGCCCGAGGAACAAATGAAACCGCGTATTGCGGATACTCGGGTAGGAATTTTCCTCACCACGAAACAGGATATTACGATGGAAAAAGATGGTATCTATTATTATACGTTGGCTAATCGTTGGCGTCTCGAGCCGAAAGATATGGAAGCTTGGGAGCGTGGAGAGTTGGTGGAACCGGTGAAACCTATCGTGTGGTATATTGATGATGCTTTTCCTGAATCATGGAAAGCTCCTTTGAAACAATCCGTGTTGATTTGGAACAAGGCGTTTGAAAAAATAGGATTCAAAAACGTAATGAAAGCTTTGGACTTCCCCAAGGATGACCCGAATTTTGATCCGGATAATTTAAAGTATTCCTGTATTCGTTATGTACCTATTGCTGTGGAAAATGCTATGGGACCTTCTTGGGTTGATCCTCGTACGGGAGAAATTATTAATGCAACAGTACTTGTTTATAATGATGTAATTAAATTGATTAATAGCTGGCGTTTTATCCAAACCTCACAGATTGATCCAAGAGTACGTGCAAAAAAAATGCCGCAGGAGATTATTGATGAATCTTTGACCTATGTTTTTGCTCACGAGATTGGACATACTTTGGGACTGATGCATAATATGGCTGCATCCAGCGCTATCCCCGTAGATTCTTTGCGTTCTGCAACTTTTACTCAGAAATATGGAACCACTCCTTCTATTATGGACTATGCCCGTTTTAATTATGTTGCTCAACCTGAGGATAAAGGAGTTCGCTTATCTCCTCCTGATATGGGGGTGTATGATGATTACGCTATAAAATGGTTGTACTCTCCGATCCCGGGGAATAAGTCTGTAAAAGAAGAGGCTAAGATATTAGAAAGTTGGGTAGATGAGAAGGCTGGAGATCCTATGTATCGTTACGGAAAACAGCAAGTTTTTTCCCGTTACGATCCGAGTGCTCTTGAGGAAGATCTTGGAGACGATGCATGTAAGGCCGGAGATTATGGGATCAAGAATTTGCAATATATTTTGGGGCATTTTGATGAATGGATAAAAGACGATGAAGCGATGACTCGTCGTGAAGAGCTCTATATTGAGCTTTGTACTCAATACACTCGTTATTTATTAAATGCTTTGGCAAATGTGGGAGGTATTTATTTGACGGAAGTAAAGGATGGAACTCCGGGGGAACGTTGGCAATCTGTGCCCCGAGAGATTCAGCAAAAATCTTTATTGTGGGTGATCAAGCAGATTCGTAATAGTGATTGGTTAGATCAACATGAATTGACCCGTCGACTTCCTTTAGCATTAAGTAAATCTATCATTTTAAAAGGTATTATTGGAAAAAAACTTTTGGAATTGAATAATGGAGTACTCCTTTCTTCACACGTTAGTATGCAACCTTATGCACTAAAAGATTATTATGATGATTTATATACCGGGATTTGGGAACCTACTATTCAAGGTCGTCATTTGACAGACGGAGATAAATTGTTACAGAGAATGTTGGTACAAAATGCTGTAAATTCTGTAGGTAAGATTGTTGGAAATAAGAGTAGTAAGTCTCTTCAAAACCAGATATTGGCTTATGCTCCCTCCGTGGACGAGTTGGCTCTTTATGGTTTGGACCCTATGGGATATGTTGAGGAATTTTTACCTGCACTGCGTGCTTTAGAAGAAGAACGAGGACAAGGGTATGTTGCTTCGTGGTTATCGAAACATAAACAGTTTGGAGATAAGGGAGATTATGGCTGGCAATCAGAAGTTAAAACAGACCAGATAGACGAATCAGGAGCCTATTATGTAGATATGTTGGAGAAAATCGAACGTTTGATAAAAAGTAAAATGACTTCGGTCAATGCTGCGGACCGGGTGCATTATCGCTCTATTTTATTAATAATTGATTCTTTGAAAAAATGATAATATAGAATGAAAAAGGACTGATTCCATCATGGAATCAGCCCTTTTGGGTTACCTGTCTTTATTTAATTTCAATGGTTCTCTCTGCTTTTTTAATCTCTTCCAGAGATAGTTTCGGCAAGTCGATGGTTAGAACTCCGTGTTCAACCCCGGCAGCGATTTTCTCTTTATCCACGTCATCTGGTAAGATCATGGTTTGTTGGAATTTCGAGTATGAGAACTCCCGGCGTAAGTAGCGATGTTCTTTTTGCTCCTCTTTACTCTCGCTCTTTTTCTCCATGGAGATCACTAGATTGTTATCCTCGTCTATGCGAACGTTGAAATCTTCTTTTGTCATACCCGGAGCTGCAACTTCAACTTTATAATCTTTTTCGGATTCGATCACGTTAATCGCGGGTGCGGTTGCGTTTGCTCTTGTCATCCACTCGTTATCAAAGAAATCATTAAAGATACTTGGTAACCAATTTTGAGTTCTTCTTACAGGCATCATAATTTTAGTCTCCTATCTTTAAATTCAACATTATCATTTAATTGGATTCAAGTTCTTTGTGAACCTGCATTCGATTATAGTTAATGCAAAGCACGTGCCAATGGATTTTGAGGACTTTTTGTCACTGATATTATGTCAAATTTTCAGTGTTTCTGTCAATTAATGACGAGAAAAAAGCAAGATTAAATATTCAAATTTCTAATAATAATTGTAGCTTTATACCTTATTTTAGCAAGAGGATAGAGTAACTTAATGACAAATAAACATCGTATGAAGAAAAACTACAATTGGGCTAAGGCAACGCTTGTTATGGGTTGTATGCTTGGTTTGGGGTGGCTGGCTACCCCGGTAATGGCACGGGATATGGATGTGCGGTTAATGGATGAAGATACGACAATAATGGTAGTTGCCGAAGTTCAGCCGGAATTTAACGGGAATTTGAATCAATGGATCGGGGAAAACGTGCAATATCCGGAAGAGGCGTATGCCAACCAAATTGATGGACGGGTGTTCGTGACTTTTGTGATAGAGAAAGATGGAGCTGTGTCTCACGTACGAGTAGTTCGTTCTGCCCACCCGCTTTTGGATGCAGAAGCACTTCGGGTAATCTCCGGAATGCCGAAATGGAAACCGGCTATGTCGGGAGGAAAGGCTGTGCGTTTTGAGAAGACGTTACCGATCACGTTTAAATATACGCCACAAGAGACCGAATTGACTTTTGAGCAATATTTGAAGAACCTAGAGGAAGAACAGGAAATGCTAAAGAAAGGGGAAAAAATGAGTTTGGAAGATATGGCTCGCCGGGTGAATGCTTTCAAGGAACAATTAGGTGATGATGCAACATTGCGTAAATTATTGCTGGAGAAAAGTCAGACGATTAAGGGTGAAATCGATAGTACCGTGAAGGCTCAAACGAAAGTGTTGAAGCTGAAAAAGAATGACGTGAAGGAGTTGACAAAAATCTACGAGGACGAGATTAACACGAAGATTCAACTGATTGAAAGTTTGGGAACAGATCAGTTCATCAGCCATTTCGTTGAATCCGAGCTTGAGATGAGAAAGATCGAGATGGACAAGATGCTAAAGATTAAAGACCTTTTGAAAGATCGGTTCAAATTGTATTTTGAGAATTATATTTTGCAACAATAGCATTTTATTGTAATGAAAAGATGCCGGGATAAACAAGTCCGGCATTTTTTATTAGAAGTATTTATGTTCTGGTTGATTATAAGGTAAATTTCAGTTGAAATCACATTATAATGAGAGAGAATTAATATATTTGTACAAAGTATTACTATGTATTCTTCAGATCAGGATATTTTAGCTTTCATGCGAAAGGATAAGACTATCGGTATTCAACATTTGTTTGACCGGTACTATCGACCTTTAGTGCTATTTGCTGATGAATTTTTGAAGGATAGCCCTACAGCAGAGGATTTGGTGCAGGATTTTTTTGTAAAACTGTGGGAGGATAATTATTTGTTAAAGGTGTCTGAAGGAGCTCTCGGTTCTTATCTTTATTCTGCGGTAAGAAATCGGGCGATTTCTTCTCTTCAGAAAAAAGATGTATTACGCAATCGTCAAGAATTAGGAAAGATAGATATCCCAGTGGAACAGGTGGAAGACATTAACGAAGAACGGATGGATGTCGTGATGAGGGAGGTTGAACGATTGCCGGAAAGAACCCGTCAAGTGGTAGAATGTGTCATGTTACGTGGTTTAAAATATAAAGAAACCGCAGAAGAGCTGGATATATCAATAAATACGGTAAAATTTGCTTTAAAAGAGGGAACAAAACGTTTACGAGAGAGGCTGGTCTCTATTAGTTTGGAGATTCTTTTTTATTTTCTCCGGAGATTTCCTAATAATTAATATTGCCTTTTCTGAAAAAAGTTCAAATTTACCCTACCCTTTTTTCTCTTTTTTTGGTCTTACTGGTAAAAGAAATTGATTATGCAATTACCAGAAGAGATACATGAACTTATTGTCGCCGAGTTGACGAAGGAACTTGACCGGGAAGGACGAGAGAAATTGGAGGTTTGGTTTAAGAAAGAAGAAAGCAACCGGGAGGTGTACAAGGAATTGTGTACCTTATGGTATAGTGGTAAATGGGGCTTGTCTCGAATGGGGATAAAAAAGTGGGAAGCGTGGGAACAGGTGGTAAAGAAACGAAGGGTTCGAAGAAAGACACGTGTGATGGTGTTGGGTGCATCGGTGGCAGCCTCGATCGTGCTGATTGTAGGAATGTTTGGTTTGTTTCATCTTAAAGATGAACGGTTACCCGTGGCATTGCTGTCCGAGTGGAAACCTAGAGATGTGACTTTGATTCTTTCTAATGGGGAATTGCGAAGTTTGAAAACGCTTGCATCTGATACAATAGAAGAGAAAGGAGTGGTAATTCGTTCGGATTCTGCTTATCTGGAGTATCGGAATACGATGGAGGAGCAAGTGGCAGAAGGAATTGTTTATAACGAGTTAATTGTGCCGAAAGGGGGAGAATATCGTTTACGGCTGGCGGATGGAAGTTTGGTAATCGTGAATTCCGAATCAAAATTGCGTTACCCCGTAAGCTTTAATGGTGATAATCGAGAAGTATTTTTGTCCGGGGAGGCTTGTTTCGAGGTTACAAGGGATTCGTTAAAGCCTTTTGTCGTGCGAGCGGAACAGGCGGCAGTGCAGGTGTTAGGGACGTTGTTTAACGTGTCGGCATATGCGGATGAGGATAATATGGAAGTTACTCTCGTGAAAGGGTGTGTACAGGTGGTTATGGGCGAAGAGAGGGAATTGTTGAGACCTAATGAACAGTGGCTGCTTGATTATCAAACTCGGCAACAGATTATTCGGGATGTTGATGCTAGGAGTTATATTGCCTGGACGAGCGGGTTGTTCCGTTTCGACGCGATGCCTCTTGAACAATTGATGTTAAAATTGAGTCGTTGGTTTGACATCCGTTACGAATTTGGAGATGATTCGTTGAAAGAGGTACGTTATTCCGGAGGTTTCCGGAAATATGATAACGTGTCGGACATTCTGGGAATGATTGGAGAAATTACAAATGTATCTTTTACGATAGTGAATGGAGTGATAAGAATAGATAAAAAATCGGATAGTGCTACCAACACTACCCGATGATTTTCATTCCCTTAGGGGAATAACTAAAAACTTTAATAACACAAATGTATGAAAAAAAATCGAGAGCACAAACCTGTGCTGCACAAGGACAGGTGGTGGAAAATTTGTACAATTATGAAATTGACATTATTGATGAGTGTTTTCCTCGTGTTTACAGCTTTGGGGAACGGGTATTCCCAAGAAAAAGTCAGTATGCAGCTGGGGAGTACGACAATTAAAAAGGCTTTGACCGAATTCCAGCGATTGACAAACAAGATCGTGATTTATAGTGATGACGATTTTGTGGTTCATCGGAAGGTGAAAGCTGATTTTGACGAAGTGGAATTGGAGGATTTTCTAAAATCTATTTTGAGAGGAAGTGACATGACTTACCGGATGATGGATGATTACATCCTGATTCTTCCAGCGCGGAAGAATCCTATGGATAGTGTGAGGACAAAATCCGTTAGACTAAAAGGTTGGGTTTATGATGTGAAGAAACAACCCATGCCAGGGGTGACGGTGAAAGTGGCGGGCATTTCCATGGGAACTGCGACGAACGAGAAAGGATGGTTCGCCCTGGAATTACCCTTGCAGAGAGGTTCGTTGGAGTTTTCTTTTATTGGTTACAAGAAGGAAACTATCACGTTCACTGAAAAAATAGCAAGAGATACGTTACGGGTTACTTTAACGGAAGATGTCCAGACGTTGGATGAAACGGTTGTCGTTGCTTATGGAACCACGACCCGACGTGAAACAACAGGTGCTATATCCGTGGTGAAGGCCGAGGAATTACGGGGGATTCCTTCTCCGAGTATTGCTAATTTACTCCAAGGGCGTGTCGCGGGAATGGATGTCACGAATATGTCCGGGGCTCCCGGTGGTGGCGGAACGGCAATCACGATCAGGGGCTATAATTCTTTGGACGTGGAACAGGGACGACGTTTTTCTAATCCTTTGTGGGTGGTTGACGGGGTGCCTCTGAATACTTTTACTTCGCCGGTCACGGGGACAAATATGCTGGCGGAAATCAATCCGGACATGATAGAGTCTGTCCAGATATTGAAAGATGCCTCGTCTGCCGCTATTTATGGTTCTCGGGCGGCGAATGGAGTAATTTTGATCACGACAAAGAAGGGACGGAAGAATCAGAATGCCACGTTCTCGGCTAATATTTCACAGTCTTGGAATATCTTGCCCGAACTGCCGACTGTGACGACGGGGCGGGGAGAGCGAGATTTCCGGTTGAAAGCGTTGAAAAAACATTATGCGGCATATCTGGATATGGAAACTCTCCGGTATAAATATCCAACCTCGTTGGAGGAGAGTTATTTGCATGATAAAAGTAGCCTTGATTATTTTTTCACGGGTACTCCTTCTACCGCCGATGGGTTGACTTTGCAGGATAGTTTGAATTCCTTTTACAATAATTCCACGAATTATTTTCCGATGTATTTTGTGAAAGCAAAGATAACGAACGTAAATATCCAGACTTATGGAGGGTCGGATCGGATGAATTACGGGATTGGATTAGGTTACTACGATGAATCGGGGATATTGAAGGGGACTGGGTTTACCCGAATCGATTTAAATTCAACCATGAATGTAACCCCGGTGCAGCGGCTGAACGTGGATTTGCGGTTGAATGCATCTTTGACAAATAGGAAACGAGGACAGCCATCGGAGTATTTTAATAGTAGCGAAAGTATAGAAACCGTGCCGGGTGATCCCTATAAACTTTCCACGTTATACCCGGGGAAAGGGTCCGAGGTGTGGGATAATGTTCTTGAACAATTGAGGGGGACGAAAGAGAAGAATCGTTCCGTGCGTTTACGGGCAAATTTTAAACTAGGGTACGATATTATTGATGGCTTAAACATTTCGACTTCTCTCGCGGCGGATTATTCCGTGCATCGACGGAATTATTTTAGTCCCTCTTACCTGAATTCTAACGGGTATTCGAGTTCCGTGGGTGAAACGGCTATCAACTTGATGGTGTTGAACGAGAATTTACTTTCTTACCAGAAGACGATCAAGGAGTATCATAATATCAGTTTTGTTGCCGGATTCTCTTACCAGTATGATCAGATGGAGTACAATGGGGGAAGTGCTGAGAATTCTCCCAGTGATAAGATTTATTACGCGCCTCAAGGTATGCCGGATGTTGGAGAAGAGGAATACTGGGGAACGAAAAGGGCTATCGCTTTTCAACATTATCAATCGGATATGCAGGAAAAGGTGTTGCTTTCGTATTTCGCCCGTTTGGAGTATAATTACATGAAAAAGTATTTACTTTCCGCGAGTTTTCGTCGGGACGGTAGTTCCGTGTTCGGGAAGAATAACAAATGGGGTACTTTCCCTTCTATCGCGGCTGGTTGGACCTTTACGGAAGAATCGTTTATGCAGCCCTACGCATCATGGTTTAATTTCGGTAAATTCCGGGCGAGTTGGGGAAAGTCAGGGATGCACTTTGATCAGGCTTATTTGGCCTTAGGGCTTATGAATGTGGGAGATATTGTGTATCAGGGAAACGGTATTTTGATCCCTAATTATTATGACGGTTTGTATAATGAAGATCTGTCTTGGGAAGAAACGGATCAATACGATTTTGGTTTGGATCTGGATTTTTTGAATTATCGGTTAGGAGTCACGTTTGATTATTACTACCGGTACACGGATAAAATGTTGATGCGGGTTCCGTTACCGGGGGATTATAATGGATATATGACACAGTGGAGAAATGCGGCTGCCGTGTCGAATGAAGGCGTGGAATTATTGATAAAATACGAGATATTCAGGAAACCGGATTTGTATTGGAAAGTTTCGGTAAACGGGGCTCGAAATTGGAATCGTTTTGAAAAATCCTATGATGGTAGAGATGTCATGGATTCCCAGACGAATTGGATTATTGGCAAATCGCTGAATGGGATTTACGCTCGTAAAACGAATGGTTTTGTTCATCATCAGGATGAACTGCCGGTATATTATAACGCTGCCGGGATTAGTTCTTATCTGGCGCAATGGTCTCGGAACTTTTATAAACCGGGAGACTACAAGTTCGTGGATGTGAATAGTGACGGGCAAATTATGAATGATGTGGCTTATTGTGGGAGTGCCTTGCCAATCGTGAGTGGTGGTATCGTGAGTGAATTCCGATGGAAGAATATAGATTTAAATTTATCCATGAGTTACCAGTTGGGACGGCACATGATTAATCTGACGCGGGCTAATTCTTTCGCAACGGATGCTAGTAATAATTTGGAACATCCCCTGCTTGTTGATATTCGTGGAATCACGTTTTGGGAAAAGCCGGGAGATTATGCCGATTACCCGATGTTGCAATTTGACACGATGGTCGGAAATTTTGACGGCGAAGTGGATCGTAATGTGGAGAAAGTAAATTGGTTGAAATTGAAAACTTTGACTGTCGGTTATTGTCTGCCGGAGAAGTGGATAAAGAAGAGTGGCATGCAGGAAGTTCGTTTCTTCGTTAGTGGAGAAAATTTATTGACTTTCACGAATTATTCGGGAATTGACCCGGAAATCGTGAATATTAATACGGGTATTGATCAGGGAAGAAATTATCCCCTGGCTAGAAAGTACACTTTAGGTTTAACCGTAAAATTCTGACATGATGAAGTATAGAATTATATATTTCTTGATTATACTTTGGAGTATAACAGGATGCGAGGATTTGCTGGATGTGAATCCTAAAAACTCTCTGACTTTTAAGAATGCCTTGGAAACGGAGAAGGATTTGACGGCGGCGTTAGATGGTGTTGGGCGTTACGTGAGGAATATGGCTAATTTAAATTATCGGGATCAAATAGACAAAGGTTGTTACGCGGATGTTGTGCTTGAAGATCTGCCGTCTCGAAGGCTTTCTCCCGAAATGATAGACTGGGGATATTGGGAGCAATATTATTCTATTATTGCCCAAGCAAATATCGTGTTGCATTTTGCCGCCCAGATAGAAATGAAAGATGATCGAAAGGCTATTTATACGGGGCAGGCATCTTTTTACAAAGCATTGGCATATTTTGACTTGATTCGTAAGTTTGGGGATTGCATGCTGATTAAGGATGAGGTGGAACTGGAGCCTAAGGCAAAAACTCCTTGGACGGAAGTGGCTGACTATGCTATCGGGTTGGCCCGGGAAGCGGCGGCAAGTTTGCCCGAGTTTTACCAGATGACGGATTATAGCGGGAAGGCTCCTCGTTATAAATCCACGCCTTGCCGGGGTGCCGCGTATGCCTTGCTGGCACATCTTTGTGCATGGAAGGCCGGGGGGAAGTATTTCGCGGCAGATCGTGATTATGATGAAGAGGCTTTGTGGCGGGAAGCGAAGGAGGCTTGTGATAGCATTATCCTTTCCGGGACATACGTTTTGGCCGGAACCCCGGAAGAAGTTTGTTCTGTTGTGTTGTCCGGGGATAGTCAGGAAAGCATATACGAGACCGTGTATAAAAACTTATTGCATGAATTGGGTGATGAAATGAATCAGACGAATATGATGTGTTTGGGGCGATTTTACCAAAGTTTTCCCGTGATGCCGAATAGTGTGCCATCGGATATAAAATCTACTTATTTTAACGTGTATTCTTCTAAGATGAAAGAAATGTTTCCCGGTGAGGATCAGAGGTTACAGGCTTATTTTTACAAGTTTGATACTTATGCAGACCCGGATAGTGTGTCGGTAACTGGGGGATATGCCTTCCCTTATAAGTGGAGAGAGGCATACGTGAGTACGGAACAGGGAAGTGCCGGAAGATTTATTAATTTCAACGTGAATCGGGTTTGGTGGCGTTTGGCGGATATTTACTTGTTGCGTGCCGAGTGTAAGGCTCGTTTAGGCGATGTCACGGCTGTTGATGATTTGAACGCAGTACGTGACAGGGCTCGGGCAAAACGTTACGAGAGTTCGGAATACGATGGTGATTTGCGATACGCGATTTATAAGGAGCGGGAACGGGAGTTGTTGTTTGAGGGGCAGCGTTATTACGATATTATTCGGAACGGGTATGTCAGGAGAGAATTGGATGGAGGGTATAAAACAGCCTCGGATCAAGATTTTATTGACGGAGCTCTTTTTTTGACTCTTGACGAGAGGGCATTTGTTCGAAATCCGTTAATGCGGCAGAATAAGTATTGGTTGAAATTTATGTAATTTTCAAAGGAAAGAGTAATATGAAAAAAATAGCGATTATTATATTCGTGTTGGCAGGATTTGCGGCTTGCGACACGCGACAGGATGTTATCGATACCGGGATTTCTTCTCCTTATTTCGAGGGAAATATGATGGAATATCTCCGTTCCGATGCTTATAATTGGGAATTGACCGTACAGATGATCGAGCGTGCGGGATTGACCGACCTGTTCGAGGGGCGGGTGGATTCTTTGTCGGAGATCACTTTTTTTGCTCCCAAGAGTTATTCCGTTCTCCGTTTCTTGTTGGATTCCCGTCATAAGGATCAATCAGAAGGTATCTTTGTCACGGTGAATGATATTCCGGTGGAAAGATGTCGGGAAATCATCTTGAAATACGTGGTGAAAGGTAAACATCTGAAAGAGACAATCGGGTTTCGTAATATGGATTATGTAATCAGTGATCCTAAACAAAATGGCGGAACTGATTTCAAATGTTTGGGAGGTAATGTCGTGCGTGCTTATCTGGAGAAAACCCCTTACGGGGGAGTTCCGGATGCGGGGGCTGTTATCATGATGTTGCATTCTTTGAGGGAAGGGAAAGTACCTATGGCGACACCGGACATTCAACCAACCAATGGCGTGGTACATGCCTTGAATTATGGACATGAATTAGGTAAAATTTAGTGTTTCACTTTAGTATTGAAAATGATGAAGAAAATAATGATAATGATAATCGTGGCGTTAGGTTTTATGGGAACCGGGTGCCAGGATATTACGGTCGGTTATTTATTGACGGAGGATGCCAGCTATGAAATAGATTCTTTGGTTATTAAAAGTGTATTGGATACTCGTCCCCCGGTTGAAATTCCTAACCCGGAATTTCAAAGATACTTGGATTATGGTTGGGATGCCGAATCGATTATTAGTATTTTGGGTGTCTTCCCGACGATCAAAGAAGGGGGGGGAGCTGATTATGATCGGGATTTTTATGGAATTCCTTGGACTTCAACCCCAATAGAGGGAGTACAGGGAACAGAGCCAATTTTTGCGTCAATTAAGACTGTCACATCTGATGTGGGAGATGTTGGTAAGATTTTGGAGTTCTTGACTGTTCGGGGTGATGGGACATTGAGTATTCCTACCCGTCATGAGATACCGGTAGGACGGTATAAAATCTCGTTGACATTTGCGAATGAAGGGTATTCCAAGGATGTAGATGATTGTTTTACGATTATCGTGAAATAATATTGTAGTGTGTTTCTGATGATACCCGGGTTGTGGAAAACTGCCCGGGTATTTTTATTGCCACATTGTCAGTGCGGTCGTAACAATGCGTCAGCTTAGAACGTATATCAGAGGTTGGTACGTAGTTTGTATTAACATATTACAGAATGTATAAATTATAAAAGTATGGCCTACATAGATTACTATAAGATTTTAGGAGTTAATAAAAGTGCTTCACAGGATGATATCAAGAAGGCTTTTAAGAAACTGGCCAGAAAGTATCATCCGGACTTGAATCCGGACGACCCGAATGCTAAGCAACGTTTTCAAGAGATTAACGAGGCAAACGAGGTATTGGGTGATCCGGAAAAGCGGAAGAAATATGACCAATATGGAGAGAATTGGAAACATGCCGACGAGTTTGAGGCCCAGAAACAGCGTTACCAACAGCAAGGCGGTGGAGGTTTCGGGAGTGGAGCTCATTGGTCGTCGGAAGGCGGGTTCTCCGGCATGGGCGGGGATGGCGAGTTTTCGGACTTCTTCGAGTCGTTATTCGGTTCCCGTCGGGGTGGAGGACGTTCTGCTGCGTTCCGGGGACAGGACTACAATGCCGAATTGCATTTGTCATTCCGTGATGCCGCACAGACACACAAACAGGTGTTGGCTGTAAATGGTAAAAATATACGTATTACCGTTCCGGCCGGGGTGGCTGACGGGCAAACGATTAAATTGAAAGGACAAGGCGGACCCGGTGTAAACGGGGGACCTGCGGGAGACTTGTATATCACATTCGTGATCGCGGAAGACCCCGTGTTCAAGCGTCTAGGAAACGATCTGTACGTGACGGCTCCTTTAAACTTGTACTCGGCTGTTTTAGGAGGAGATCAGGTGGTGGATACGATGAATGGTAAAGTGAAATTAAAGGTAAAACCCGGAACGCAGAACGGGGCGAAAGTAAGGTTGAAGGGAAAAGGTTTTCCTATCTATAAGGAAGAGGGAAAGTTCGGTGATCTGATCGTGACTTATTCTGTGGAGATTCCGACAAATTTGACGGAAAAACAGAAAGAGTTATTCCAGGAATTACAAAAACTTAGCTAAAGGGAAGAGTTATGGAAACAGATTTAATTATAGTTAGGGAATACTGTCAGAAAAGTCACGTGGATCCGTTGTTTATCGTGTCTCTGGAAGAAGATGGGCTAATTGATATTCAGGTTGTCGATGGTGAACGCTACTTGCTTGGTTCGCAATTACAGGACCTGGAACGATTTGTCCGGTGGCATGAAGATTTGTCTGTCAACACGGAAGGAATCGGTGTTATCCACGAGTTGATGGGACGTATGCACGAAATGCAACAGGAACTGAAGCAACTGCGACGAGAAGTCCGATTACTTCGAACGAACTATTTGGAAGAAATACTGTAATGCTTGATCAAGCATTACAGTATTTCTTTAGTTTATCTACCTCTGCGTCTGACCCAAATAAGGAGGGCAATGATAAGAAGTAAACCGGGAAGTCCTTCTACCATGGCGTGTTTCGTGATTTTCATACCTCTCTTTTCGATATAAACTTCATTGTCTGGCGGGATAAGACGGCGAACGTCAATCGGTGCTTCTTCATAAGACAACCATGAGAATGCACCTCTTACAAAAGAGTAATTTCGTGCGTTAATACCTCTTCTCATCATTTCTATTTCAGTATTGCTGATGCAGTCAGCATCGCTGATAATAATGATTCGTTGTTCTTTTGCTCCGACCTTTCGGGATAAAGCGACAGATGTCACGTAAGATCGTTCGATTTCTCCCAGTTCCGGGTTTAGTCGGGCCGTATCTTCTACAAAGTCTGTTGTTTGCAATTCATTCCAACTTCCGGTTGAATCACTGGTAAATAGAGGGGTTACCGTGAACCCTTTATCTGTACTGTAAGTTAATCCGGTTGCTCCCGGCATGGATATGGCATTTCCCATTTGTTGCATTCCTTCAAAGATGTAAGATAAGGCTGCGGCTCCATCTGTGGGGTTTGACGTGATTAAATCGGCTGCAAAATCCTCGGTTGGTTTCACCAGACATCCGGGCATGAATTGAACACCGAATTGTTCCACTAGCGGGTTCATGATAGCTTGTTGTTTGGGTTCTCCGGCAATGAACAGGTTACCACCTTGTGCAATATAAGAGTTTAATACTTCCGTCTCTTCTGCCGATAGGGTTCGTCGAGGATCTGCGATGACAAGAATACGTACATTAGATGGGATTCCTTGATGCAAATCGACTTCCGTGATGTCGAAACCTTGATTTATTAAAGCGTATCTGAAGGGCTTGTCTTGTGAGAAGTGCTTGTAATCCCGGTCACTTTCTCTCTTTATGTCCCGCTCTCCATGTCCTTTCACGAATCCCACAAGAGGCAGATCCATGATAAGATGCTTAAATGCGGCGGATATTTCAGATTCATGGGGGAATGCCCCGTTGAAATCTTCGTATATTCGTAAGAAGGTCTTTTTACCGTTTCCTCTTTCCAGTAACCGTACAAAGCGATTACCTTCGCCTGAAAGGTCTATGATTTTTCTGATCTCTTCCGGTGTTTTAACCTTATTCGTATCAAAGTCAACGGTCTCGGCAATCCTTTTCATTTGCTCTCTTAATGAAAGGCCGGGATAACGTATGGCTAAAGACGGGTTGTTGATGGAATCGTAATAATACACGTATTTCATCTTGATTTCAGGCTTGAAACGGGTGTACATTCTGAATCGGTTCATATCATCTTTGACCGCACTGGAAAGGCCGTAATATACATTTCTGTCCAACATATTCACGTAGGTCGTGATCGTAAGATCTCCCTCCAGTTTGGATATGATCTCTTGGCTATTGGGGGTTAACGTCCTTGCTTTTGTTCGGGTCGCATCATAAAAGCACATCAGTTGGGGACGAGAACTAAGATAACCTAAAAAGATAGCGATGGCGAAAACACCAATATATCTTCCCCATGCGGTGAGCCAGTTCGTTTTTTGCCGTATCACTTGTAACCGCAAAATAGTCAGGGTCAGGAAGAGTACGGATACAATGATGAAATAGAGAACATCTTCACTACAAATCAAACCGTTCACGAATTCATCAGCTCGTCCGTTAATGGACAGCCAGAAGGTGATATCACGAACAACTTCCATGTCTTGCCATACTCCGCGCACTAAGCTCAAGGCCGCCAGAATTGCCAGAGTTCCCATGGCAGAAACAACCTGATAAGAGGTTAAACTTGACATGAATAATCCAATGGCGGAATAAGCACAGGTTAACAAGTAGAGCCCGAGTAATCCGGCCAAGACACAGATAAAATCAAATGATTTTATGGCAAAGGCAGAATAAATGACAAAGATGGATAAAATGGCCATCAATAATAGCCCGTAGAGCATCATTGCCAGATATTTTCCCAACACGATTTGTTTATTCGTGACAGGCGAAGAGTAAAGCAATTTGATAGAACCACTACTTAGCTCCCGACTCATTAAACCCATTGTCAATAACGGGATGTATAGATACAAATATTGTTGTATTCCGGAGAATAAACCGAACATTCCCCCGAAAGTAAAGAGCGTTACGTTATCTAGTTGGTATTCCAGTGATTGACTTTTCACGGACATATCGAAAACATTCGTGAAAAGAATACTGGCTTGGAAGGTAAAGATGATAAGAATTAACCATGCAACCGGCGAATAGAATAAAGTTTGTAATTCCGTTTTCGCTATTTTGAATATCATTTTCATTGCTTGATGATTTTAATTATATGAATCTTAATTTCGTATTCGGAATTGTGTTATTTCTTTGATAATTCAGCAAATACAGTGTTCATAGAACTCCTTTCAACGTTAATTTCGTTAAGACGCCAACCTTTGGCGACGCTTACTTCTACAACTCTTTCCGCTATATCCGACCTCTCTTGGAAGTATAAACGGTAGTAGGAGCCTTCCAGCGCTTCCGCATCGAAAATACCGGGAATGGCCTTTAGTTCTGTGACGGAAGGGCAGGCAGCTAGTGAAACCCGCAAGGAGTTAGGTTCGATATAATTGTCAAATTCATCAATACTTCCGGAGAATACGACAGATCCTTGTTCTATCATGTAGATATAATCGCACGTGGCCTGTACTTCCGGTAGGATGTGGGTCGATAGAATGACAGTACGGTCTTGGGCAATGTCCTTGATCAATTGGCGGACTTCCAATATCTGGTTCGGGTCCAGTCCGTTAGTGGGTTCATCAAAAACCACGAAATCCGGATTATGGATAATGGCTTGTGCAATGCCCAGTCGTTGTTGGTAGCCCCCGGATAGGTTACGAATCAATCGTTTTTTGAAATGCGAGATGCCACAACGGATCGTAACAGTATCGACGGCTTCCTTCACTTCTTTTTCCGGTACGTAGCGCAGGTTGGCACAATAAGTTAAATACTCTTCCACGGTTAAATCCGGGTGCAAAGGAGGGGTCTGTGGTAGAAAACCGATATGGCGTTTCGCCTCGACAGGTTGTTCCCGCATATTAATGCCCTTGATGAATATATCCCCTTCTGTTTGTTTAAGAACGCCACACATGATATTCATCGTGGTAGATTTCCCTGCCCCGTTAGAACCGAGTAGGCCATAAATCCCGTTCTTTGTAATTTCAAAGTTTATGTCTTTGATAGCCCACTGCACGCTATAACGGTGGGACAGATTTTCGACTTTTACGATAGGTTCTTCCATACGAAATGATTTAATACAATAAATTGAGTTCTAAAGGAAGAGACTTTTTAATCCCTGATGTCTCTTCCTGTAAATGATTATTATTTTAACAATGCTTTTATTTGCCTGTAAATGCGAAGTCTGATTTCCATGCCGAACGCTCCGGACAGTTATTCAAAACCCACCGCATTCGTATGCTTTGTTGCAAACTGATGGAACGGTGGACCCCTACGGGATCATCCATAATATTTTCAGCAAGGAAAAAACAATCTCCGACTAATTTGTATTGTGTGGTATTGTTTTGATAACCTTCGGTATCATAGCCACAATATTTCTGTGTATCAGTACAATAATCTTCAGGATACCCAAAGAAAATATAGGTTTCCCAAGTGGGAAGTAAGCCTAAATAAAACCCGAAGCAATTCACAAATTCATTATCACTTTTCATGAAACTCCGAACCATTGTTTGGATAGACTGTAATTTATACAGAATACCGATTTCATTGGCAACCGGTGCCCAGTTTGCAGGTTGGTCTGCCAATGCCAGTCCTTCCGGTTGTTCGGAAAGGTCTGTTCCCGAGTAAACATAGCGAGGAATACACTGGGTGGATATCGTGGAATGGAAAGACGTGTATTCATTATTCCGGTCAGAAATCAGCCAAACGTTCAAGTATTTGTCGTATGGCCACAATGCTTTTTGTTCTGCCAATAACGTCTTGTACTGATCGTTCGCTACATCACTGACTTCATCTACACGAATCCGGTTAATTCCGGGTTCCCGTAATTTATTGCCCGAAGGATCATAAAGGGCCGCTTTGAATCTTATTTTGGTATCGACTCCCATGGCATTTTGACTAACAGCTCCGGAGAACGTGTTGTTGATCTTATCTAGCAATAGGTTGATTCTTTCTTGAGGAATCTCCCCGCCATATTCGATAATGTCGTTATTGGATTGAACCAAATGAAATACGATAGGAACCGTGATTTCGGTATAGGTATCTAAAATTGAAGGATCGGCAACTGAGAAAGCTACCGTATTGGAAGTGACATCTTGGCCTTTGATTTTAGCGTAAACTTTAATTTCTTGGCCGATAAGGGATTTGTCGGAAGTTGAGTATATTTTGGATAAAGTTTCTCCTGTCGAGGTATAGTACTCTATTTGGGTATGATCAACTCTGCCGTCTTGTACTTCAAAGCCGTCTTCCGTGATCAAGAGAGGACAGAATTCAAGTTGGGCCTTTCCGTCAGCCAACACTTGAAAATGATTCATTCGTAATTTTATTTCTTTGATAGAACTCATGTCCACGGTCCCCATTTCCACGACTTCATACTTGTCCGGAGTGCAGGAAAACACACATCCGACGAGGAGGGCTGTTATTGAATATAGAAATCTTTTCATGTTTTTCAAATTAAGGATTAAAGACTGATTTCATTCCAACCGGGATTTTGAACCATATTCTTGTTGGCTGACATTTCACTTTGCGGGATAGGCAAACTGTAGCGAAAATCGTCAGGTTCTAAGATATACATGGTCCCATTAACAATTCTTTCCACGCGGGTCTGTAAACGCTTCATGTCCAGCCACCACATATCCTGTTCGTGATAAAATTCCAGTTTTCGTTCTTTTAGAATCTCGTTCAGAAGGTCGGATTCCGTGTAGGACCCTTCGACATCAAGGTAGCGTCCTTGTTTGAAATCGTCAAGGACTTCTCTCGCCTCTGTCGTTTTCCCCAAGCGATGTAATGCCTCGGCTTTAATCAGATAAGTTTCAGCCAAGCGGAAAGGCATGATAATCCCGCCTGCACCTAAAAATGCCATAGGATCATTGGATATATTATATTTATCAAATATGATCTTCCCATCTGTTTTGGTCCTGAAGAACGTCTTTTTCCTCACATCGTCTTCTTTATATTGGGCATAGAACTCTTGGGAAGGGTTCGCCTCTGCGGGACCCCACTCTGAGGTTTGAAAATACGTGTCGGCAAAGTTGGCAATTTGACCGTTTCTTCCATCTACGAGACGCAGGTAAAATTCATCATTCCTGAATGTCTGTTGGGCTGGGGTATCGAACATGGCGTCATATACGGACTGATCCCGTACGAAACTACGTCCGGCAATAGCTTTGTCAGCGTAGGTAATCGCTTGTTGCCAGTCGTTCTCTTCTGCCGCGGCGGACATGGCTTTATAGCAATAAATGCTGGCTAACATCCCGTAAATAAATCGGGGTTCGTAGGCACAATTCCATTGATTGGAAGGAGTCTCTGCCATAAGGTCTATAACCTCTTGGCAGTCGGCAAGAATTTGTCTGTACACGTCTCTCTGTTTTTCTCGTTGTGGCATGGCGTTTCCCGGGTCATCGTATGGTTTCAGGAAAACGGGAATACCGTAATCATCCTCTTTATAAGGGGAATAATATTGTATCAATTTGAAATAAGAATAAGCTCTCCAAACCAGAGCCTCGCCTTTGACATAATTGCGCAGGTTCTCATCGTCTCCTTCAGCTGTTGTAATCCCATCGATGATCATGTTTATCGGTCCTAGAAATGAATAAAATCTGTCCCAAAGTTCATAATCGCTTTCCATCCATGTCATGATCTTTACGCCGCTATTATTATATTCTCCTAAATTGGCATCATAATAACTGGTTGAATTTTTATTAATCGTGAGTTCCCCGGTTTTATAGGCAAATTCGGCTGCAACATGGAATTTCGGATATAAGAAAGTGCTTCCTAATACCGGTTTTTGACTGCCATCGGTGGTTTTTAATAGCCGCATATAACTGGCTAGAAGATCCCGGTAATCCTCCACTTTGCTAACGACCTGTATATCCTGTGGTTTCAGGTCAAGAAATTTATCACAACTTTGGATAAATAATAAACTTGTCAAGGCAATTAATATGTATATCTTTTTCATGTGATTAATTTTTAGAAGCCTACGGATAATTTGATGTTATACTCTCTAGCGGTAGGATAAGCGAATGAGCCTCCGGTTCCCACATCCATCCCCTTGTATTTGGTAAAAGTCAGTAAATTGTACGCGTTAAATGAAAGTGACATATTCTTCATTCCAAAACGTTGTACCAAATGTGCGGGGAGACGATAACTCAAGCTGATATTCGTCAGGCGGATGTAATCCCCTTTCTCGTATTTGTCGGATGTTGCCATTCCTGCCCAGTAATCATTACCTGAAGAAACGAAACGGGCAATGTTTGTGACATCTCCTCTTGTCTTCCAAAAAGATAGGTAACGGCGTTCCCTGTTGGTGGACGATACGGCAAGGTCGCTGGAGTAACTTGCGGATGGGGCTAATGCACTATTCGCGTTATTATTAGGTGCGTTCTGAAGATCGTTAAAAGAAGGAATAATATGACCGATCTTGTAACTCCATTGGGTTGAGAACTCTAGATTTTTGTAACGCAAGTACGTGTTGATTCCTCCCACGTATTTGGGGTTGGAACGACCAAGATATTGCATGGAAGAGGTAAAATATTGAGGCGCACTCCCAGCTTCCCGGTTATAAGCAACATAGTCCGGTACGGAAGTTAGCGAGGGAACGGCTCCACTTGCTTGATAGCTTTCTTTTTCTGGCTTAATCAGATTGTCCCATTTATCCAATAGTTGAGCGTAAGCTCTTTTCCCGTTAGGGGTAAGATAATACTGGGGATTACCGGATAACGGGTCAACTCCCGCAGTTTTCCAACCATAGATGGCTCCGGTTTCCCTTCCGACGATGTTTACAATCCCTCCTTTGATAGAGCTGGAATTAATGGCCTCTGAATACGAGGCGTAATCATGCTCGGAACGAATAATGACATTCTTGTTACGAGCAATATTTGTTGAGACACTAAACGTTAGATTTGTCGTGTTTATCAATCTGGAACTGATAAAGAATTCAAGCCCGCTATTTTCAACGGTTCCCCCATTAGCTTTCACCGTGGGGCGTCCCGTGGAGATTGGAATAGTCAGGTTTTCCAGAATATTCTTTGTCCGGTTATTATAATAATCCATAGTGAAATTTAGTTTCCCTTTAAAGAACGTGATGTCCACGCCGAAATTCCGATCCAGTTTTTTCTCCCAGTTTACAGATGGATTCGGATAAGTAAAGTTCGTTGCGAAACGATTGCCTTCATACGTGTCACTGCCTAGCGTGATCGTGGCAAACGGGTAGGCGGTTCGGTCAATATTTCCGGTATATCCATAGGAACCCCGGATGGATAATTCTGTAATAATGCTATTTTTGAAGAACTTCTCGTGATGTAAGTTATATCTCAGTCCGACAGACCATAACGGGGTAAAACGGTTTGCATCACCGATGGCATCGGCTCCATCTGCCCGGTAATTGAAGTTAAACACGTACCGGTCTTTATACCCGTAGCGGAAAGATCCTAAGAATGAAACCGTCCTGTCTTGACCAATGGAAGTGTTGAACATATCGTTAATTTGTGAACGTAATGTCTCGTAATCAACATCGATGTCGAAATTGGGAACTCCCGTGATACGATAGTCTCCATAATACATGGGAGAAGTGTACCCGAAATTGTTGAATTTCTTGGATGTCACCTCGTGGGCCACCAAAACGGTAAATAGGTGTTCGTTCTTGATATTGAACGAGTAGTCAATCTGGTTCCGGATTGACCAGTTAAAGTTTTTACCGGATGATTCGGATAATTCTCCATTGTTATACTCGGAAGGGATGACTTCTTGGTTACTGAATACCTGTTTGGCAAAGGATTCTTGGGCATACGAGGTATATGTTCCGGCCTCTATCGTTTTGGTACTTGTGTTATAACTGGCTCCTTTCCGGATGATGGAAGAGATGGCAAGGCCGGGAATAATATCGTAACGGATATTAAATGTTAGGCTGGCATCCAAGCCATCTTCAGCGGATTTAGTTTCGTTTAATTCCCGAAGAATGTTGAAAGAATCGTATTTGTAACCGGAAGCGGTTGTCTCGGTATAATTTGCCCCGAGATAGCTCAGATCGGCAGCGTAATTCCCGTTTTCATCATAAGGACGTTCATAGCGATTGGCGAATACGGCATATTTGAAGGGATCAATTGCTGATGCGTGATCTCTTGATTTCCGGATGTTAGCATTAATGTCTAAGGCGAGAATTAAATTTTTGATGGGTCGGTAGTCCAACTTCATTAGTATCCCGGCATTGGAATATTTATTTGAAAGTAGAATCCCGTTCTTTTCTTGGTAATTGACAGAGGCGTAATATGTCATTTCTTCAGAACCACCCCGTATGCTTAAATTGTGGGAATGAGACTGTGCGGTACGGAATAGAACCTTGAACCAGTTCGTGTTCGTGTTTCTTAGTTTATTAATTTCTTCGTCATATATTTTTTGTGTGATATACCCTTCCAGTAATTGTTTGTAAAGATAACCACCTCGCCCCGTGCTTTTCGCGAAGGTTAGTCCAAAAGTATCCATGATGTCCCGTTCATATTGTAATTTTTCACGAGAATTCATGAAGTCCATGTGTAACCTCGGTGCTTCCGACAGGCTATAATTCCCGGTATAGTTGAATTGTGTTTTTGAACGGAATCCTTTTTTAGTCGTGATAACAATGACCCCATTTGCAGCTTTGGCACCATAGATGGATGCAGCCGAGGCATCTTTTAAAATCGTGATGGATTCAATGTCTTCCGGCATGATGTTCCCGACCCCGTCCTGCATGATGGTTCCGGCATAATCTCCGGTGCTGTTTTCCGGTACCCCGCTCATCAGGGGAAGGCCGTCCACGATCCAAAGGGGCTCCGTTCGTCCGGACAGGTTATTTTCACCCCTAATCGTGATTCTGGATCGGGTACCCGGGGCTCCTGACAGTGTCGTGCTATTCAGTCCGGCAATGGCTCCTTCCAGTAGTTTGTCGATAGAGGTAATCCCTTGAGATCGGATGTCTTTTGCCGTGATCACGGATGCACTTCCGGTCATGTAATCTTTTTTGATCGTCTCCATTCCGGTAACGACCACTTCGTCCAGTTCTGCAACATCCTCTTCCATGATAACCGAGATAAACTGTTCCCCGTCAATTTCACGTTGCACGGCTTTCATTCCGATGAAAGTGAAATTCAACGTGCATTTTTCATTCGGAACTGTGATTTGAAACCGTCCGTCGGGATGGGTAACCGTCCCCAACGTCGTTCCCTGTAAAATGACGGCGACACCCGGTAGTGGCATCCCTTGTTTATCCTTCACGATCCCGCTGATATTGGTGCGGACGAGATGAGAGATCTGTTTTTGTTGCTTTAAAATAATGATCTTGTCTTTGATGACATAAGTCAGCTTAAACGGGTTAAGACAAACTTTTAATGCAGAATCAAGAGACACATTTTTTAATTCAACCGAGAGCTTTTGCTCCGTATCGATTTCTTGTGCGTTGTACATGAAATCGAATTGTGTCTGTTTCTTGATTTCTTTTAGAATATGGGCCAGAGAGGCATCCTTGAATGACAGATTTAATTTTGTCCCGTCGCTCATGGCCTTTGTCGATAGAACCGAAAAAAACACGAGCAAGGCAAGGAGAATGGATTTCGAGTAGATGGGTAATCTATAATGTTGTTCGGTATGATGTATTTTTTCCATAATAAACATTGTTATTGGGTCGTGTATGCTTATCTGATCTTTTGTTCTGAAAAACTGCGAGGAAACTTCATGTCGATCGTGATTGCCGGGTTGACAGGGTACGTGATCCCTCCAATGATTTCTGTACCTTCAGGAATGATACTGTTAATCCGGATTACTCCTTTTAAACCGTTACCGGTCTGCACGAATACAAAACATGGTGTTGTCGCGGTGACCGGGATGGCCGTTTTTGATTCTGTGAAAGCGAATCCGAAATCTTCCTGCCGAGAGAGCTTTTCGAAATCTTCGTTTGTAAAATCAGCCGGGGCAGGCATATATTGAGTATGGCAGGGTAAATCAAAACTATAATTAAACAATTTTTCACTTTGGTACGTGTTGTGCCACAAGAGGGCTCTCATTTTAATCGGGGATTCAAAATATACAGCTTGGTTGGCTCTATCGTAAGCTAGGGCAACATCAATACTTTTTTTGGCACTTTCCGCTAAATCTTTATAAAGATTAGCCGTGTACACCTGTTGAGAAGAACTGACTAAAAAAGAAGTTGCTCGCAGGTAATCCGGCTCCCGTTGGGGAATCCCGTCGCCATCCGTGTAATTGACTTCATCATATAAGGCCTCTAACTTGATATTTTTGTAGAAGTTTGTGGTTTCATACTCTTTACGGATGTCTATCGATTTCAATGGTCCGGTGTATGATCCTTCAACAGGTCCGCCAAAACTGGTTTCACACTTGAACGTGATCGTGTACGTGTCGCCCTCTTGGGAAATGTGTACCTCTCCCTCGGTTAATTCATTCGGGGTGACATCCTCGCTTGTGCTGTAATTTACACTGGAATACCCTTTAAACGTGTATTCATCGTGATTCAACGAGTACGTGTACTTTCCGGCAACGATTTTGTCCGGATCGGGAGAGGCTATTCGCAAGCAAATACAGGCACCGCTTCCTCTCGCGTCATTCGTGATATCACTGATGATAAAGCTCCCTTCATATAGGCCGATGAGAAAATTCCCCGTTTGTTCCTCTTTTACCTCGGCACTGAATCCGGAAATGCGATCTACTTGTTCCCCGTTTGCCCCTTGATAACGATCTTCAAACGTGTAATCATTAATAGCGATAACCGTGTGATTATTGTCATGATAGATAGCTCCTTTTTCCAGTAGGTAGCTTTCTCCGTATAATTGAATTTGATTCGAGCGATCAATTTCATCGTTATCCGAACAGGAGAATAAGCCTAATAGGATAATCATGTTTAAGATGAATATCAGACTGTTTTTTTTCATAAACTTGTTTTTTAAAATTGCATATTTATGGTAATCCCATAAAACGATCGTTTTATAAAGCGCTAAAATTCAATATGTTTTATTGGTTGTTATTCCTTGTAACTGACGATTAATGTATTCCCGTTTATTTTGAAATGTATTCCTCCGGCAATTTCCATGGCTTCCAGCAACGTGGTAATGTCATTATATTTCCGTACATCCCCGCTAAATATAACGGATTTCGCTTTTTCATTGCTGTAAAAGACTTCAATGTTATACCATCGGGAAAGTTGTTTTAATATATTTTCTACACTTTCATCGACAAAAATATATTGTCCGTGTCTCCATGCCGTGTATAATTCCGTGTTTACACTTGTCGTTTCAATTCCTTTCTCCGGTTGATAAACAGCTTTATACCCGGGGGAAAGCGTAACTTTTTCTTTGCCCTTGCTCATCCTTACGGAACCTTCCTCCAATACCGTTTCGACTTTCGTTTCATCGGGATAACTTCTCACGTTGAAAGATGTTCCGAGTACCTCGATCGTCACCCGATCCTTTGCATTCACGTGGAAAGGATGATGGGGATCTTTTGTAACTTCAAAATAGGCTTCTCCTTCTAAATATACCTCTCGGTTTGTGTCGTTGAAAGCGACGGGGTACTTTAACTTACTCTGGGAATTTAACCATACTTTTGTCCCGTCCGATAAGGTAAGGGTATATTCTCCGCCTTTGGGAACGATCAATTCGTTATAATTATTGGCGTGCTTGTTGGTTGCGTTCTCTGTGGTTGCGTATTGGAGTTCCGTGCCATTATTCCGGATGATCAACTCTTCTGTGGTCACGATCTCGTCATGAGTTTTATCCGAAAGATTAATGATATTGCCATTATTTAGAACCAGCATGGCTTTTGAACTGCCGGGAACAATGCTTTCTTGCGGGGCTGTATGATCTGTTTTTTGAAAGAAAAAGATAGAACCGATACCTATCATGAACACCACGGCGGCAGCACTCCAATACCATTTTGCCAGATAGCGTGTTTTCTTTTGAGTGTACCGTTCTCGATACCGTTCTAAACCATGTTGGACATCAATCTGTCGGTATCTTGATAGATCTTTTTTATAATCTTTTTCGTGTAGGCGGGTATATGTTCTCTCGTTCCGGGGATCAGCCTGTCGCCAGAGGTTTAATTCCTCTCGTTCTGCCTCGTTTAATCCGACGGTATTCTCTTTTAACATGAGAGATGCAATCCACTGTTTCTGTATAATTGGGTCCATAGTGATTTGTTCTTTACTCTATAAACCCGCAACTTTTTATTCCGGTGACAAAATGGAGAAGTTTTTTTTAATTTTTTCCATTACTTCGTATCAGGATAAGCAAGACAAGGAAAGGTGTATCTTTCAGTAATTCCCGTAAGGACTGGATGGCACGTAGTTTATATGTCTTGGCTGTGTTGATGGATATTTGCATTTCTTCTGCAATCTCTTGAAGAGTTTTTCCGGCGAGTAGTCCGACAATAACCAATTCGCATTGTTTGGGTAACTGGCTGACGGCTTCGTCCAGTAAACGACTCATCTCTTCCTCTATCAAGTAATCGTAAGCCTCTTCCGTTTCTTCTTGTTCCGAATAGTTTTCGTTTATGATCTTTTGGCGGTTTTTGAGATTACGGGCCACGTTCAGTGTGCGATTTCTCGTGGCGGTAAAAAGTAGGGAATGGAGAGCGGCAGGAGATTTTAATTCTTCCCGGATTAGCCAAATATGGTGGAATGTTTCGAGGACAATATCTTCGGCCTCCATGGCTACTAAATCATGACGCATGACGTATGATACCAGTGTTTTGTAATACTGGCAGAAAATGGTTTCAAAGGATTTCTCATCTCCTTTGACGAATTGCTGAAAATCTTTCTCGCTAATAATCATGATCACACATCTTATCCTGCTACAAATTTAAAGATAAATGAATAAATAGCATCACTAAAAGATAAAAACTATTTTGAATTGTTGTATGGAAATGTTGTTATCAGAATAAAAATAAGGGTGTTCGAATGTAATTATTTTTTAATGGCTGGGATTATTCCATATTTATTTATACTTTTATGCAAGTTGTGTGTTAAAATTATGCTAGAAATGGAAATAATTAATCTTCTCCCTAGGAAATGGTACAAATTGTACGTGATTTTATTTTGTTGTATTTTGAATGCAGGGGGCTTGAACGCATCGGGGCGGTCGGATGGCAACACGACGGCTTATGCTGTGGCTGAATCTTATTCGTATGATGAATTTATTGCTATGTTAGACCGGGAAGGAAAGGTCCCATTGGAAAATATTCAGGAAGAGACGGATCCGGCAATCATACAGATGTACGTGGCACAGAAACAACAATTCTTGAGAGGTGGGGGAAGAGCTTTGAAATTGGCACTCGATAGGATGAGTCCGTCGTATAATGTGAGAGCGTCTGTGGGTTTTGTTCGGGAATACAAGTTGAATAAAGAACAACAGAAAAAATTGGAGGCCGTGTACAAATGGAAAAGCCTTGAGCAAGATAAACTGATAAAGAGAATGGGAAAGAGGGATCTGATGAAAAGATATGCGGAATTATCACCGTTATTCGCTCATTTGAATATCTTGGAAGAGGCGAAAATAAGGGAATGTATGAATCCTGAACAACACGTGTTGTATTTCCGTGATTTGATGGAAGAAATGAGAATCTCCCACCAGCCCGACGATAACGAGCCTTGTTCTTGTAAATGTTTTTATCATCTGAATATTTCTTTACTGGGAATCGGGGAGATACAGAACTGGCTTGTAAGAGAAGTGAAGTACCCGATGATGGCACAGGAGCGTAATATTCAGGGGAAGGTGGTCGTGGGTTTCCTGATTAACACGGATGGGAGTATCTCCGATGTTCATGTGGTTCGAAGCGTGGACCCGAGCTTGGATGCGGAATCTGTGCGGGTCATGCGCCGGTTACCGTCTTTCGCTCCGTTGATATGTCCGATCCATAAACGGAAAGTAGCTGTTTATTATACAGCTCCGATAAATTTCCAACTTCAATAGTTTTCTTGTCAAATAAAGATAATACTGAATTAAATTGTAAATTGTGTTCTATGGCGTTTGTTATTAGTTGTTTAAAGAAGAAAGGTTTTATGCTTTTGTTATGTTTCTGGGTGCTGTCCGCTAATGCTTTTGCCCAAGTGTCAATTAGTCGGACGAATTCACTATCGTATGAAAACTATCTTCAAATGCTGGACGAGGAAGCAAAGATTCCTTTGTCGGAGATTCAAGAGGAGGAGAATCCGGAACATTTGAAGGAACGGATGGCATTATATCGTAATGGCGATAGGGGAACCTATAACTGGCGGTGTACGGGAGTGGAGCGGGCGGATGAATACGCTCCCCGGTATGCGATTGACGTGATCAAGTATGCGGGGTTACAAAAAACGACAGCTAACGTTTTGGAGAGCGTGTTCCGTCATTTTTATGATATGGAAATGAAAATGTTGAAAGAAATCGGGCCCAAGAAATTTGTTCATAAATACATCGTTGCTGCTCCGAAGTTTGCCCATCTGAATATTCTGAAAGAGGCAAAACTACGTGAGGTGATGGATCGAGACGACCATGTTCGCTATTTTATGAAATATATCTTACCTGCCGTTTCCCGTTCCCCCACTCAGGTGATTGAGAAGGATGAATTTAAATGCGTGCATTACGTGCGGGCACCCTTGTTCGCTCAAGGGAATTTTGCTGTGTGGATTAGTGAGAATGTGAAATACCCGAAGGATGCACTACAAAATAACTGGCAAGGGCAGGTTGTTGTTAGCTTCACCGTGGAGCTTGACGGGGCTGTTTCAAACGTGCAAGTTGTGAAAGGTAGTGCCTACAGTCTTAACGTGGAGGCTGTTCGGATCGTGAAATCAGCCCCGAAATTTATTCCCGCATGGTGTCCGCTTCACCAGAAGTACGTGAGAAGGAGCATGACCGTACCCATCAGTTTCAAATTGCAATAGAGGCCGGTAACGATCACTTCGCCCCGTTTCCCATATCCGCCCGGGCTTTACTCTGTGTGACGAGATAGACCCCCGTGAATACTAGAAGGGCAGCAACAGGTTTATCCCAAGTTAGCTTATCCTGCCCCATGAGAATGGCTAAGGTAGCTGCAACCAGGGGTTGTGCGTAATTGTACATGCTGATTGTCGTGGGGCGGATGCGTTTCAAGGCAATCGGGATGAACAGGTAAGCGAGGAAGGTGGCGAAAAATACCACATAGAAAAGGCTGGCTAAAGCGCTTAGAGAAGTTTCTGCCGAGAATAGTTTAGCGTTTACCACGTCTTGTATGCTGAACGGGAGCATGAGGATCGTTGAGAACAGGAACATCCATTTCATCAAGGTGACCGGAGAATAGCGCTGGGCGATCGGTTTCGAAATCACGAGATAAGTCGCGTAACTCACCACGCTAATAAAACAAAGTAGGTTGCCCATCAACGAACCGCCGTGTCCTTGGTTTATCGTGTAGGATTGCCAGATGATCAATAGCGCCCCGCAGGCCCCGATCAGTACCCCACCCGCCTTCTTGGAAGTAATCGGTTCTTTTAGAACCAATGCCGAAATAAGCATCACCATTACGGGATTCATCGTGACGATCAATCCGGCGTCAATCGGGGAGGTCATTCCAAGTCCTTCAATGAATGTAAGTTGATTAACAGTTGTACCTAAAATGGCACAAAAAAACAGGATTAGTAAATCTTTTTTACCAACTTTCTCGTTTAAGGTAAATAGGGAAACCGCCCAAAAGGCGAGTGCCCCGAATGACATACGTAGGAACGTGAGGCCTACAGGATCAATCCACTCCGGCATTAAGGTTTTGGCGATAGGAATGTTTATTCCAAAGAGGATGTTCGCGGCGAAGATGGCTATGTGGCCATGCCATTTATCTTTTGTCATAGGCTCATGATTCTTATATTGTTATGCGAATGTAAGGTTATTTTTAATATAAATAGATGGGCGTATGAAAAAAAAGAAGATAGGATTATTACCAAAGATCGTGATTGCGATTGCTTTGGGTATAGCGTGCGGACTTTTCTTCCCCGGTTGGCTGGTAAGAATTTTCTTAACGATAAATGGTTTGTTTAGTAATTTTCTCGGTTTTATCATCCCGTTGTTGATCTTGGGGTTGGTGGCTCCGGGTATTGCCGATTTGGGTAAAGGGGCCGGGAAATTGTTGTTGATAACTGCCTTGCTGGCGTATGGATTTACCTTGTTTTCGGGGTTCTTCACTTACTTTGCCAGTGACTTGAGTTATCCGTGGCTATTGAAAGATGCCGAGTTGCAACCGCTGGAAACAGCGGCGGTGGAACCTTTGGCTCCCTATTTCACGGTGATGATGCCCCCTTTGATGGACGTGATGACTTCTTTGGTTTTGGCTTTCACGCTAGGTTTGGGAATGTCGGTTATCAACGGGGCCACGTTGAAAGGAGCGATGGAGGATTTCAAAGATATTATCAACAAGGTGATCACGGGGGTGATTATTCCTTTGTTGCCGCTTTACATTTTCGGTATTTTCCTAAATATCTCAAATTCCGGCCAGGTTTCGGGTGTGTTGGGCGTGTTTGTGAAAATTATCGTGATGATATTTTTCTTGACGATCGTTCTGTTGTTTATCCAATTTTTTATTGCCGGGATTGTATCGAAGAAGAATCCGTTCCGGTTGTTCCGGAATATGTTACCGGCTTATATGACGGCTTTGGGAACACAGTCTTCTGCGGCAACGATTCCCGTGACGTTGGAGCAAACGATAAAGAATGGTGTCAACCGGGAATTGGCCGCTTTCGTGATCCCGCTTTGTGCCACGATACATTTGTCAGGTAGCACGATGAAAATCGTGGCTTGTGCCATGGCGATTATGTTGATGTCGGGGATGCCGATTTCTTTCGGGGTGATGGCCGGGTTTATTTTCATGCTGGGAATCGCGATGGTGGCAGCCCCGGGGGTACCGGGCGGTGCGATCATGGCGGCTTTGGGGTTATTGCAGTCCATGCTGGGATTTGACGAGACGGCTCAGGGGTTGATGATCGCCTTGTATATCGCGATGGATAGTTTCGGTACGGCTTGTAACGTGACGGGAGATGGTGCGATTGCCGTGATTATGGACTGGATCAACAAGAAAAGTAATCACACGGGGACTCGGGAAGAACTAGAAGAGGTGGTCGTGGTGGAATGATCTGGTATTCAGTCCGATTTAATACATAAAATGAAAATGAATATATGATTACTTCCGGATCACTATCGTGTAAAGCGCTATTAGAACGCTATTAAATCCCTATTAAAACGCTATTATATATAGCGTTCTATAAGTTCTTTCATTGCTTTTTAAAATGATTATATGCAGAATTGATCCGTTAGTAATCATGATTTGTTGCTAAATATATTTATATCGTGGGGATTACATGTTATTAACTGTTGTTTGAAGACAATAGTTTCACGTGGTAGCGTGAATCTAAATGTTAAATTTAAGATATTCAGTTTTTATCTTTATATTTGCACTAGATAGTGAATGCTATTACGTATGTGATTCATAACGGAAGAATTTAAAGCCGGCCTTTTTTAGAGCGAATTCTAGTAGTTCGTAGCTGATAACTAATAATTTGAATTTATGACAAAGATTAAAGTTCAAAATACAGAAGTGACAGTCATCATTTATGACGATAAGGACTATATTTCCTTGACGGATATGGTACGTAACATCGAAAATGGATTAGCTCTTATCGAGAAATGGCTACGTAACAAAAATACAATAGAGTTTTTAGGTATATGGGAGGAAATGTACAATCCTGATTTTAATTCCCCCGAATTCGAGGGAATTAAAAATGAGGCTGGGTTGAATCGGTTTATTTTATCTGTGAAACAATGGGTGGAAAAAACCAACTCTAAAGGTCTTATCGCCAAAGCTGGTCGTTATGGTGGAACTTATGCGCATAAGGACATTGCCTTTGAATTTGCTTCTTGGGTTTCTCCACAATTTAAACTTTATCTTTTGAAAGAGTTTCAGCGGTTGAAGGAATTAGAACAAGCTCAACTTGGTTGGACTGCCAAACGTGAACTTTCCAAGATTAACTACCGCATCCATACAGATGCCATTAGGCAGAATCTTATTCCATCAGAGGTAACAATTCAACAGGCAAATATCATTTATGCGAATGAAGCCGATGTCTTAAATGTAGCCATGTTTGGCGTGACAGCTAAAATGTGGCGTGAGCGAAATCCTGAACTTAAAGGAAATATTCGTGATTACGCTTCCATCAATGAACTTATTTGTCTTTCGAATATGGAAAACCTTAATGCTGTTTTCATTGAGCAAGGAATTGCGCAAGGAGAACGGCTTGTTAAGCTGAATCAAGTTGCCATTCAACAAATGCGAATACTGGAGGCCGATGGAAATAGGAAGTTATTGAAATAGTATGATTATTTGTATCTTTGTCTGACACAAAGCGAGCTATTATGACAGAACCTCGGGAAGAAATAATAAAAAAGGCGTTTCTGCAATTCTTGAACAGGGGATATAAGGCCTGTTCGTTGAAAACATTGGAGCAAGCCACGGGCTTGACCAAGGGCGCTTTTTATTATTACTTCAAGGATAAGAAGGAGATTTTGGAGGCGGGGATGGAACGATATTTCAGCGTGATGAAGGAGGAGAGTGGGGAGGATGTGGAGCGAGTGGCTTCTCTGCGGGAGTACATTGATCTCGTGATCAAGAATAAAGAGGAGAGTGCCGATGCTTCCCAGAGAGTTTTCGGATGTTTTATACTGGAAGTCTTGTTTTTCCAGCTGGTGCTGGAAGTGGCCCCGATCTTTCCGGATTTCCGGGAGCGGATATACACGATTTCCAAGAGGCGGTTGGCGAACTGGGAGCGTGTTATCTTGAAGGCTAAGCAAAGCGGGGAAATTCGGGCGACATTGGATACTTCGGTTTTGGCGCGTAACTTGATGTCCGTGTCGAGTAGTATGTTGAATATCGAGTTGGAACAGGCGAATTTCCAGTATATGTTTTCAGATACCCGGATGCAGTTTGAACAATATTATATGTTGATAAAGAAATGAACGGAACGAGAGACACGATTATCGAGACAGCTTTTTTGTTGTTCTTGAAAAAAGGATTCAAGGCGGTTACGCTTACCGACTTGGAGAAGGCCGTGGGGATGACGAAAGGGACGTTTTATTATCATTTCTTGAACAAGGAGGAGGTTTTGAAAGAGGGGGTGACGAGGTATTACCGTATGTTGAATAACCGACGGGCCGAGGAGATGAGCCGGGTACATTCGTTGCGGGAGTTTGTTGACCTGACGATCCATAACTTGGAAAGTATCGGTCATTACGGGGCGAAACGTTTGGATAGTGATATTCCCGAAATTTTGTGTCTATCGCTGATGGTGGAGGTGATTTCCCTGTATCCAGAGTTTAAACAGATGGTGAGTGACACGAAAATCTCGTGGATGTCGAAGTTGGAAGGTGTTATCTTAGAGGCAAAACGAGAGAGGGAGATAAGAGATGACGTGGACACGTCGATTTTGGCAAAGAATTTGCTGAACATAAGCATTGGGTTGATAAATTACATTGTTATGCATCAAGATATTTCTTATGCTTTATCATCGGTGCGTTACCAGTATGAACAACTTTATTCGTTAGTAAAAGCTCGATAAAGTTTTTACGGGAGTACATACCGAAAAGTATAAATTTGAAGAGACTTGAAGTTAGAATATAAAAACGAGAAAGTGATGAAGAGGATTACGGAATGTAAATCTGGATTAAGTTTAATTATTGTACTACTGTGCTTTATCTTGCAGTCGAATGCGCAGGGGGTGTTAAGTTTGGAGGATTGTCGGCGGTTGGCGATAGAGAACAACAAGAAACTGAAAATTGCAGATGAGGACGTGAAGGCAAGTGAGGCGCAAAGAGCCGAGGCTTTCACGAGGTATTTGCCTAGTATTGACGCTGTGGGCGTGTATTTGCGCAACCAGAAAGAGATTAATTTGTTGTCGGATGATGCCCATTTACCTGTCGGGTCGATTGGCTCGGACGGGAAGTTCACGTTTCGTCCCGATCAGTTGATGATGGGGGCGGATGGGAATCCGGTGATGGTGAACGGGCAGTATGTCCCGAAGGATTACGCCCTGTTGCCAAAGGAGGCGATGACCGTGGACGAACGAAACTTAGGAATTGTGCAGGTCGGGTTGACCCAGCCAATTTACATGGGTGGGAAGATCAGGGCTTATAATCAGATTGCAGGGTTGTCGGAGCAGTTGGCAAAGAGCAAGCGGTCGCAGGAGTTGCAGAACGTGATTCTCTCGACGGACGAGGCTTACTGGCAGATCGTTTCCTTGGTAAACCGGAAGAAATTGGCGGATAAGTACGTGGAGACGTTGACGAAGTTCGTGCATGATGTCGAGTTGATGCACACGACGGGGGTAGCAACCAAAGCGGACGTGCTTTCCGTGCGGGTGAAACTGAACGAGGGGGAGATGGTCCAAACGAAGGTGGACAACGGGTTGAGTTTGTCCCGGATGTTGTTGAACCAGATTTGTGGCTTGCCGACAGACACGATCGTGATGTTGAAAGAGGAGGTGGCAGACACGGACGTGGAGGAGGTGCCGACGGAGAGCTTGGAACGGGTGTATAGCAGACGTCCGGAGGTGGCGAGTTTACAGCTGGCCACGGATATATATAAAAAGAAGGAGAAGATAGCTTTATCCGAGTATTTGCCGACGATTGCTTTAACGGCGAATTATTTGAGCAGCACGCCTTCTTTCTTTGACGGGGTAAGCACGAAGTTCGAAGGCATGTGGAGTGTGGGAGTCGGGATTAAGGCTCCGATTTTTCACTGGGGAGCGTCACGCAAGAGTTTGCGTAACGCGAAAGCCCAGACTAACGCGATGAATTACAAGTTGCAGGAGGCAAAGGAGCAGATCGAGTTACAGGTGAGCCAGTCGGAATTCAAGATGAAGGAGGTGACGAAGAAGTTGGCGATGGCCCGTAAGAATCTGGAACGGGCGGAGGAAAATCTGAAGTTCGCGAATTTGGGTTTTAAGGAGGGAACGATTCCCGTGCTGAACGTGCTGGAAGCACAAACGGCTTGGTTGACGGCAAATTCGGAGCTGATTGATACTCAGATTGAGGCTCGGTTGTGTAAGGTTTATTTGGAGAAGGCATACGGAACGCTGGAATTTTAGATTTATGATACTAGATTTAAGATTGACCCCCTCTAGCTCCCCCTTGGAAAGGGGAAGAAACAGACGCAAGAAACCGCCGCAATGTTTCAATGTCGCGTGCCCTCCCCCTGTGTAAGGGGAAGTTAGAGGGGGTAGTTTTTCCATTTTAAGTTTTAAACTCTAAATTCTAAATTTTAAATTAATTGTTATGAGTGAAAAGAAAGTAAGCGGGAAGGTATTGATGTTTACAGGGATCGTGATCATCGTATTTTTGGTTGCTATATTCGGATTTATTTTTTGGGAACCGGTGCCGGAGATGATTCAAGGTGAGGCGGAGGCCACGGAAGTACGGATTTCCGGGAAGGTTCCGGGGAGGATTGAGCGTTTTTTAGTGGACGAGGGGGATCAGGTGATGAAAGGAGATACGGTGGCGATTTTGGATAGTCCGGAGGTGATGGCAAAATTTAATCAGGCACAGGCAGCGGAAGAGGCTGCCCAAGCATTGAGCGATAAGGCCCAGAAGGGGGCCCGTGAGGAACAGAAAGCGATGGCCTTCCAAACGTGGAAAAAAGCACAGGCGGCTCTTGATGTGGCAAAGAAGTCTTTTGACCGGGTGCAGAAGTTGTTTGAAAATGATGTGGTTTCCGCGCAGAAACGTGATGAGGCCGAGGCCAATTATAAAGCGATGCTAGCCACGGAGCAGGCAGCGAAGGCTCAGTATGAGATGGCGAAGAACGGGGCGGAGAAGGAAGATAAATTGGCGGCCGAGGCTCAGGTGAACCGGGCGAGGGGGGCCGTGGAAGAAGTTAGTTCTTATATTAAGGAGATATTTTTGATTTCACCGATTTCGGGAGAGATTTCCGAACGTTATCCGAAGGTGGGAGAGTTGGTGGGGACGGGTTCCCCCGTGATGAACGTGCTGGACTTGGAGGATATGTGGGTGGTTTTTAACGTGCGAGAGGATTTATTGGGCGACTTGAAGATGGGAACCGTGTTCACGGGGTATATTCCCGCTTTGAACAATAAGGAGGTGCAGTTGAAAGTGACTCACATGAAGAATATGGGTACTTATGCTGCTTGGAGAGCAACGAAGACAACCGGGCAGTATGATGCGAAGACTTTCGAGGTGAAGGCAATTCCCACGGAAAAGGTGGAGGGGTTGAGACCGGGGATGAGCGTGCTGAAAAGAGCTAAAAACTAAAAGCTAAAAATTAAAAGTTTAAAATTTAGAGTTTAAAGTGAAATCAGGAGTGTTGATTTGTATGGTTGAAATCTAAAATTAAATTATGCGTGAGAATATAAGGGCTTTGGGGGTGTTGATGAAACGGGAGGTCCGGATGTTGGCAGAGCGTCGGATCTACTGGTTCGTGATGGTCTTCGCACCTTTGTTCTGTTTCTTGTTTTTCATGGATTTATTGAAAGACGGGTTGCCGAAGAAGTTGCCTGTGGCCGTGGTGGATGAGGATAATACCACGACTTCCCGTTCCCTGGTGCGTTCGTTGAACACGTTTGCCCAGACGGATGTGGTGATGCGTACGGCGAATTTCAGCGAGGCCCGGGAGGCTTTACAGCGGGGAGATGTTTACGGGATCTTTTATATTCCGGCAGACTTTCGGAGGGATGCGTCGACGGGGAAAGAGCCCGTGTTGTCGTTTTACACGAATGATACTTATTTTCTGGCGGGTTCTTTGTTGTATAAAGATATGCGGATGCAATCAAATTTAACGAATGGAGCGGTTCAACAAACGTTATTGCTGGCGAAGGGAGAGGGCGGGCCGTTGCTCGCCGCTAAGCTGATGCCGATCGTGCTGGATACGCACCCGCTGAATAACCCGTGGTTGAGTTACGCTGTTTATTTGGCGAATTTCCTTTTACCGGCGTTTTTGTGTGTGTTCGTGATGTTTACCACGGTGTATAGTATTAGCGAGGAGATTAAGCGGAGGACTTCAAGAGAGTGGTTGGAGGCGGGGAATGGTTCTATTATCGTGGCATTGATGGGGAAACTTGTTCCGCAGGCGTTGATTTTCACGGCGATGGGGATGCTTGCTCTTTCCATGTTGTATGGTTATGCTCATTTCCCGTTAAATAGTGGATTTTTCCCGATGTTTCTGGCTATGGTACTGATGATTCTAGCCTCTCAGTGTTTTGCCCTGTTTGTTACGGGGATGACCCGCCGGAGCAGAATCGCATTGAGTGCTTGTGCCTTGTGGGGTGTGTTGTCATTTTCGATATGCGGTTTTACTTATCCGGTGCGTTCCATGCCGGAGCTGGCTCAGATCGGGTCGAATTTGTTCCAGATGCGTCACTATTTTTTGATATACGTGGATCAGGCTTTGAATGGTATTCCGATGATATTTTCCTGGCAGAGTTATGCGGCATTGATGGTATATCTGTTCTTGCCGATTTTTATCCTGCCGAAGTTGAAGTTGGATTTGTTGGAGTTTAAGTATTTGCCATAAATCGTTGAAAACGATTTATGGGTTACAGGTTGGCAGGTTGGAATGAGTTTGAAATTTAGAATTTAGAGTTTAGAATGAAAAAGACTACCCCCTCTAACTCCCCCTTACACAGGAGGAGAAACGGACGCAAGAAATCGCTACAATGTTTTTAATGTAGCGTGTCTTCCTCCTTTTCAAGGGAGAATTAGAGGGGGTTAATCTAAAATCAAAAATCATTAAATCTAAAATTGAAATGGGTTTTTGGACGGATATATATTATGTTTTTAAACGAGAGTTTTACGCGGTGTTTCGGGATCATGCCGTGCTGACTTTTTTCGTGGCGTTGATGTTGGGGTACCCGGTGGTTTACACGTTTATATATAGTAATGAGGTGGCGAGGGAAGTGCCTGTGGCGGTGGTGGATCATTCGAAGTCAGCGTTGAGCCGGGAGTTTATCCGGAATTGGGATGCCACGGCGAGTGTGGACGTGGTGGTCCGTTGTGAGGATATGGAGGCGGCGAAGTTGCTGATGTATAAGAAAGATATTTACGGGATTCTTGAGATCCCCTCTGATTTTAGTAAGAACGTGGCCCGGGGGGAACAGGCTCACGTATCTCTTTATTGTGATATGGGAGCTTTGCTGAATTACAAGGCTTTATTGACGGCCGGGACGGACGTTTCTTTGGCGATGGGGAAGGATATACAGGTACAGGGGATGGAGTATGCCACGGAGATCACTGAACAGATTGCGTCTTCTCCCGTACGGATTCAGGACGTGAAGTTGTTTAATCCGCAGGGAGGTTTCACTTCTTTTTTGATCCCGGCGGTGTTGATTTTGGTGGTGCAGCAGTCGTTATTGTTGGGAGTGGGAACGATTACAGGGACAGAGCGGGATCGACGTCGGAAAGGGTTGTTGTTACCTGCGAATAAGCATTTTCGTCGTCCGGCACGGGTAGTTTTAGGGAAGGCTTTTGCTTATTTGCCTATTTATTTCGTGATGAGTTATTGGGTGTTTTTCATCGTGCCTCGTTTGTTCGGGATGACCCAGGTGGGGGAACGGGGGGAACTGATGTTGTTTTTGTTCCCGTTTTTGCTGGCGTGTACCTTTTTTGCTATTGCTATGTCGTTTTTTAGTCGCGAACGGGAAATGCCTTTCTTGATATTCGTGTTCACGTCTGTGCCGTTGATGTTTATTTCCGGAATTTCTTGGCCGAAGTCAGCAATACCGGAATATTGGGTGTGGTTTGGAAAGTTGTTTCCTTCCTCGTTCGGGATTGACGGTTTCGTGAAAATTAATAATACAGGTGCCACGTTGTCAGAGGTGTTACCTGAATTTTGGGGGTTGTGTATATTGATGGTGTTTTATTTTATTGTGGCATGTTTGTTGTATAAAAGAGAGTGTAAAAAGTTAAAATTTAACATGGTTTAGTGATAAAATTGGAAAATGATGAAAGGTGTTGTATTTTCTTTGCTTGGGTTGATTTTATTGATGTGTGCCTGTGGAAGTTCTAAAACAAAGCAGGAACGCGGTAAGGCTACGGTGCAGGCCGATACGGTGAAAAGTTACCAAGGGGAATTGTCGATTATTTATCCGGGAAAGATCAAGGCGGCTTCAGAGGTAAAGCTGTCATTTCGGGTGGCCGGACCTATTCGGGCGGTGTTGCCGGAAGTGGGGGCGTTCGTGAAGAAGGGAGAGTTGATTGCCGAGATTGATCCGAGAGATTACGAGATTCAACTTTCAGCGACAGAGGCGGAATACAATCAAGTGAAGGAGGAAGCCGGAAGGGTCATCGAATTATATAACCGGGGGAGCGTTCCGGTAAATGATTACGATAAGGCCGTGGCTGGGGTCAAGCAAATTACGGCAAAGTATGATGCCCATAAGAACGCCTTGGCTGATACTCGTCTGACAGCACCTTTCGACGGGTATATTCAGAAAAAATATTATGATTCTCACGAGACGGTAGCTGCCGGTTACCCCGTGGTGTCTATGATTAATAGTAATTATTTTGACGTGGACATAGATATTCCGTCCAGTGATTTTGTACGACAAGATTTGTTTAAGTCGTTTTCTTGTACGATTGACGTGTTCCCGGGACAAGTTTTCCCGTTAGAGTTGATTGAAATTACTCGGAAGGCGAACTTGAATCAGTTGTACCGGATGCGTCTGCGTCTGAAACCCGTGCCGGGAGTGGATATTGCGGCAGGGATGAGCGTGAACGTGACGATCGAGTATAACCCGAACGAGGAGGCGTTGACGGTGGTGCCGTTGTCTGCGATGTTCGAAGAAAACGGGGAATCTGCTGTGTGGGTATATAACCCGAAAGCTCAAAATGTGACCAGGCGTGTTATCCAGTTGAAAAAGTTGTTGAAAACAGGTGAGTTGATTGTTTCCGAAGGATTGGCAGCCGGGGAGATCGTTGTGTCTGCTGGTGTGCATAGTTTGAAGGAAGGTATGTCCGTGGAATTATTGAAACCGGTTTCTAAAACAAATGTAGGGGGACTGTTGTAATGATTAATTTAGCGGATTATGCATTAAATAATAGGGCGCTGGTAAAGTTTTTTATTGCAGTGCTGGTGATTGGAGGTATTTTTGCCTTTAATTCGATGAGCAAGTTGGAAGACCCGGAAATCAAGGTAAAACAGGCGATGGTGGTTACGGTGTATCCCGGAGCTTCTGCTCATCAGGTGGAGTTGGAAGTAACGGATGTATTGGAGAAGTCGATTCGTTCGATGGGGGCAATCGGTAGTATCGAATCCAAGTCCATGGCGGATATGTCATTGATCACGGTGGAATTGGAGAGTACTGTGAGTCCGGACGAGTTGGAGCAGAAATGGGATATTCTGCGTCGAAAGGTGACGAATGCACAGGCCCAAATGCCGGATGGAGCGCGTCCTTCCGTGGTGATGGATGATTTCGGGGACGTGTATGGAATGTTTTATGCCATAACGACCGACGGGGTGGGTGACGAGCAGTTGTTGGATTATGCCCAGTTGGTGAAACGGGAGTTGCAAGATATTGAGGGGGTGCGTCGTGTTGAGATCTATGGGAACCGAACCCCGTGTATCAATATCGAGATGATGCAGGATAAGATGGCAAATCTGGGGGTTCACCCGATGGAAGTGTTGTCCACGTTGAACAGTCAGAATAAAACCGTGTATCCTGGTTATTTCAATAGTGGGGATCAGCGTTTGCGGGTGGCTATTAATGATAGCTATAAGTCGATCGAGGATATTAAGAATCTAATTATACAGGGACACGAGGATGATCAGTTACGTTTGCGGGACATTGCGTCCATCACGGAAGGGTATGAGGACCCGGCCCGCAACGGGATGAAGTATGATGGCAAGCAGGCTTTCGGGTTGGCAATTTCCATGGAAAAAGGTGGGAATATCATTACTTTGGGAGAGAAGGTAGATCAGGAGTTACAGCAGTTGAAAGAGTCCCGGATTCCGGTGGGCGTGGATTTTCAGAAAGTATTTTTTCAGCCAGACCGGGTGAGGGATGCCATTAATGTTTTCATGGTTAACTTGTTGGAATCGGTGGTAATTGTGATTCTCGTGCTGATGCTTACCATGGGATTCCGGAGCGGGGTGATTATCGGTACGGGATTGGTGATTATCGTGCTGGGGTCATTCGTGGTGCTTTATCTTTTTGACGGAACGTTACAACGGGTTTCGCTGGGGTCGCTGATTGTTGCCATGGGGATGCTGGTGGATAATGCGATCGTGATTGTCGACGGGATACTGGTTGATTTGGAGCGGGGCGTGAAACGGCCGGCTGCGCTGACAAATATAGCGAAGAAGACGGCGATGCCTTTGTTGGGGGCCACGTTGATTGCTATTTTGGCGTTTTTCCCGATCTTTATTTCCCCGGATACGACGGGCGAGTACGTGCGGGATTTGTTTATTGTGCTGGCGGTATCCCTGTTGTTGAGTTGGGTGTTGGCGTTGACGCATATCCCGATTCATGCGGATCACTCATTGAAAGTGAAACCGAAAAAGTCGAATGAGAATTTGTATGATAGTAAGATATACCGGTTGTTCCGGCAATTTCTTTCTTTTATGTTGTGGCACAAGTCCATGGCAATCGGGGTGGTCGTGGTTTTATTGGCGGTTACTGCATTCTTGTACCGCTATATTCCGCAAGGTTTCTTCCCGGATTTGAGTTACACACAGTTGTATATTGAATTTAAAATGCCGGAGGGTACCCGGGTGGAACGGGTCGAGTCGGATTTGGCAAGTATAGAGGATTATTTGTTGAGTCGTCCGGAAGTGACTCATGTAACGACGAGTGTCGGCGGGACTCCTGCCCGTTATAATCTGGTGCGTTCTATCGCAGAGCCCACGATGAGTTACGGGGAGTTGATCGTGGATTATACGACCCCGGAAGAGTTGAAGGCGTCGATGACCGAGATTCAGGATTACTTGACAGCTCATTACCCGGATGCTTACGTGCGGATGAAACGTTATAATTTGATGTACAAGAAGTACCCGATCGAGTTGATGTTCACGGGACCGGACCCGGCCGTGTTGAGAGAGTTGACGGAGAAAGCGGAACAGATTATGCGTGACGAACCCGCAATTACTTTGGTGACGAATGACTGGGAGCCGATGACTCCCACGTTGATGGTGGATTACTACCAGCCGATTGCCCGTTCCGTGGGACTTTCCCGTTCGGATGTCGGTTTGTCAATGCTTGCTGCCACGGATGGAATGCCCGTGGGATCTTTCTACGAGGGAGTTCATGCAAAGCCTTTGTACATGAAGAGCGTGAATAGTGAGGGGGAGAAGGTGGAAGCACTGGATAATATTCCCGTTTGGAGTGTGCTGCCTTCGACGGCGGCTCTGAACGAGGAGTCGTTGAAGGGGTTGTTGATGGGGACGATGTCCGGGGAGGATTTGCTGGCCCAAAGTATAGGTTCTATCCCGTTGAATCAAGCCACGAAAGGTATTTCTTTGAAATGGGAAGATCCTGTTGTGCGACGTTATAACGGGCAGAGGGCTATGCGGGCGCAATGTAATAATGCTTTGGGGTACACGGCGGAGAGTGCCCGTGCGTTGATCGTAGAGAAGGTGGATACGATTACTTTGCCCGAAGGATATGCTAAACAGTGGTTGGGAGAGCATAAGGCGAGCGGGGAGTCCATGAAATATTTGTTCGGGAATATTCCGTTAGCGGTTATTCTGATGATCGCGATACTGATCATGTTGTTCAAGGATTTCCGCAAGCCGATTATTATTTTCTGTTGTTTACCTTTGGCTGCAATCGGGATCGTGCTGGGAATGTTGATCAGTGGTAAAGAGTTTGGTTTCGTGGCGATTGTCGGTGCGTTGGGGTTGGTCGGGATGATGATTAAGAACGGGGTGGTACTACTGGATGAGATCGGGTTACAGATTGCTTCCGGGAAAGATCAGACACAGGCTCTGCTGGATTCTTCTTCTTCTCGTTTCCGTCCGGTGATGATGGCGTCATTGACAACGATATTGGGGATGATTCCGTTGCTGGGTGACGATATGTTTGGCTCGATGGCCGTTACGATTATGGGGGGCTTGTTGGTAGGTACGGTGATCACGTTGGTGTTTATTCCCGTGTTGTACGCGATATTCTTTAAAGAGAAGAAAAGTGATAGTATAAGTTAGAAGATTATTATGAAAGGTCTGTTGATAATATTATTGGTTTTAGGTATTTCTCCGGTAAAAGCGCAGGTTTCTTTGAACTTGGAGAAATGTCGGGAAATGGCTTTAGAAAGTAGCAAGAAGATGTCGATTGCCACGAAACAAGGGGAGAAGGCTGAATTTGAGCGAAAGGCTTATCGTGCGAATTTTTTGCCCAAGCTTTCGGCTACCGGGTTGTATGCTTACATGCAGAAAAAGAGTTCGTTCACGATTGACGGGGGATATTTACCGACGTTCGTACCGGGTGCGGACGGGGAGATGGTTTACAATCTTTATATTGATCCGGCGACGAAGCTTCCGGTGATGGGAAAGGATGGTCGGCCTCTTTCGGCGCAATATGCTTTCATGCCGGATATAGAGTTGGAGTTGGGGTTACGAGGGGTTTATTCGGCGGGAGCGATGTTGGAGCAACCGATTTATATGGGAGGCAAGATTCGTTCAGCTTATCGTATGGCCACGATTGGAAAGGAAATGTCCGAGTTGAATAAGCAATATACCCGTGCGGAGGTGATTACCGAGGCGGACGAGGCTTACTGGCAATACTTGCGGGTGGTGGAGTTGGTGACTTCTGCCCAGAAGTATAAGGCGGTGGTCAACGAGCTGGTGCGGAATTTGACGGATGCTTACGAAACGGGGATGGCTTCTCGAAATGATTTGCTGAAGGCGCAGGTAAAGTTGAACGAGGCCGAGTTGATGTTGCAAAAGGCGGAGAACGGGAAGGCTTTGGCGGGAATGAATCTTTGCCGGGTAATCGGGATTGATCTTTATTCGACGATACAGGTGAGTGATTCTTTGTATGATGAGGTGACTCCAGGCGTGTTGAATGCAGGGGAGGGATTACAACAGCGTCCCGAATATAATTTGTTGGAGAAGGATGTGGAATTGAAGGAGAAACAGGTGGCGTTGACTCGTTCTGATTTTTTGCCGGAGGTGGGAGTTTCCGCCTCTTATGGATTTTCGGGGGGAATATCTCTGAACGGGCAGACGGAGGACGTGGCATCTTTTACGGCCATGGCTTCCGTGAAGATTCCTATTTATCACTGGGGTGAGGGCCGGGGAAAGATTAAAGCGATGAAGGCCGAGCAGGAGATGAGTCGATTGAAAAAAGAGGAGATGTCACAAATGATGCTTTTGGAGATTGCACGGGCTCGCTATAATATCGAGGATTGTCACACACGGGTTATTCTGACCCGTAAATCGTTGAGCCAGGCAGAAGAAAATCTGGGGGTGAGCAAGAATCAGTACGAGGTGGGTATGGAGACGATCACGAACTATATGGAGGCTCAGGCACAATGGCAAAAGGCGTGGAGTGATTGGATTGACGCGAAGGCGGAATTACGGTTGAGCGAGACGAGATACTTGAAGGCGACGGGACGGCTGAATTGATTTTTGATTTTGAGCATAGAAGGTAAAATTTTATAAATCAAAGGTTAAAGGCAGAAATTAAAAATCGGAAAGAGGGATTTGTTTTTGTAAATAACGGGAATAGCTTTAACTTTACCGTGTCATGTAAAGGTATGTTAATGGTGCCCGATGTAAAAGAGTCAACGATAATTCGACTGTTAGAAACAGGTGACGAGAGATGTATGAAGATGATGTTTGATACTTATTATCAAGCATTATGTACGTATGTTATGCGTTATTTGATTTCGATGGAAGATGCGGAGGATATTGTTCAGACGGTGTTTATATCCTTGTGGAATAATAAGCGGGGACAGGAATTTTCGGGGTCTTTGAGGGCTTATTTGTTTGGGGCGGCGAGTAAAGCATCTTTACAGTTTATGAGGGATCGGGGGAAAGCATATTTCGTAGATATAGAGTTACACGTTGATGATTTTCTAGAGGAAATGTCCCGTGATAATGAGGTGGAGTTGGAGAAAATGAAGGAGTATTTATATGCTGCCATTGAAGATTTACCCGCTAATCCGAAGAAGGTTCTTACCGCAATTGTTTTTAATAATACACCTTATAAGATGGTTGCCGAGGAGATGGGGATTTCGGTGAATACGGTGAAAACATATTACGCTAGAGCGCTTCAGGCGTTGCGTAAATCTCTTGATGGTAAGACATTTTGTCTTCTTTTCCTTTCTTTCTTTTCTTCTAAAAAATAAATTTTAATTTTTCTTCTTGATTTGTGTCACCCATTTTTAAATTTTGGGAATATGTATGAAATTTATGACACATGGAAGATAAGTCGATATTTGAATTAATTGCAGAATATAGTGCCGGGACGATTTCTCCTGCCGATGCCGAATTACTTCGTGAGAGATTGGAGAGCGATGCGGAGGCTATGCGTTTGTTCCGGGAGATTCGAGAGACCGAGAAGATATTGAAATCCGTGCAGGCGCAAGAAAAAATTGACCTTCAGAAGTCGTGGCAACGTCTTGACAGTTCTTTGGTTGGACGATCTCGAAAAGGATGGTGGCTGTTCTGGACAGTGGGTTCCGTGGTTGCTGCTTCCGTGGCGTTATTGCTGATGTTTGTTTTTCCGTTTACCCGACAAGTGGAACAGCCGGAGACGTTGGTATCACAGGTGGGTATTACTCCCGGTGGGGTGAAGGCTGTTTTACAATACGAGGATGGGAAAACGATAGATCTGACCTCTTCATCTTCTCGTATTGTGATATCGGATGGATTGGTGTTAGTGAATGATTCCTTGAAGGGGTTAAGGTTTGACCAAGGCGAATTGGAGAATCGACCGATGAAATATCATACGCTTACGGTACCTGTTGGCGGAGAGTATCATTTCACGTTGGCGGACGGAACGCGGGTATGGGTGAATTCAGCCTCTGAGGTGCGTTTCCCGAATTGTTTTTCTGGGGAAAGGAGAGAGATTTACGTGAAAGGGGAGGTCTATTTGGAGGTGGCTCGTGACGAGAAACACCCGTTTATCGTGTATACTGGAGAAAATGAGGTGCGGGTGTTAGGGACGAGATTTAACCTGACCGCTTATCCGGATGAGCAGAAGGTGATCACTACATTGGTGGAGGGAAGTGTCGAGTTTCGGAATGATCAATCGAGCGTTCGCTTGAAACCCGGGGAACAGTCCGTGTTGAATCGGGCTACTAATAAACTCGAAAAGCAAAAGGTTGATGTATCTATTTACACGTCTTGGGTTTCCGGTACATACGAATATGAGCGGAGTCCATTGTCGGATATTACCCGGCAATTATCCCGGTGGTATGACGTGCAGTTTATTTATGAATCTACGGAATTCAGTAATCACCCGTTCACGGGAGTTGTGAAGCGTGACCAGTCGTTGGAAGAAGTGTTGTCGATTATCGAGAAAACGACAAATATCAGGTTTAAAATATCAGGGCGAACAATTATTATAAAACGAGCGGTAGATGCAGCGAACATCTCCCGCTCAAGTAATTAATTTCATTGCTTTTTAGCGAAACAATTAAAGTACAATTTTATGAAAAAAAATCGATTAAAAGAACTGCATTTCTTGAAAATAGCAGTTTTGCGACATGGAATTAACAAAAACGTGTTGCTATTGGGGGTGTTTATGTTGTTTGGTTTGTGGAATTTTGCTTCGGCGCAGACCAAGAGCGTAACGTTGGACGTGAAGGATATGCCTTTACGTGAAATTTTTAAATTGGTCAAGACACAGACCGGGACAAATTTTATTTACAGTGAGATTGAAATTCAGAAAGGTTCTAACGTGACGCTCAAGTTCGAGAATTTACCGTTAAAAACGGCTTTGGAGAGAATCTTTAAAGATCAACCTTACACGTTTGAGATTCAGGGTGATATTGTGGTTGTAAAACCTACATCGCTGAAGAATGTGAATCAAGAAAATCAGAAAACCTGTGTTATAAAGGGAAAGGTTGTTGGTGAAGACGGTTTACCGATACCGGGTGTGAATATCTTGCTTAAAGGAACAATGATCGGTGTGCTTTCGGATGCAGATGGTGTCTTTAAAATGGAAGTCCCTGCTATGGATGACATTGTGGTAGTTTTCTCTTTTGTGGGTATGAAGACTCAAGAGATTATTTACAAAGGAGAGGCCGATTTGCAGGTTGTCATGAAAGATGACGTGACGGAAGTGGACGAAGTGGTGGTAACGGGAATCTTCAAGAAGGCTAAAGAGAGTTACACGGGTGCCGTGACAACGATTACGGCAAAGGATTTAGCTATGGTAGGGAATCGAAATGTGTTGACTTCTATCCGGAATATTGATCCGAGTTTTAACATCGTGGATGATATTAATATGGGATCAGACCCGAATCGGTTGCCTAATATTACAG
>NZ_JBCOSQ010000013.1:77353-92972 GCF_040920905.1 Butyricimonas sp. RTP31003st1_G1_RTP31003_210430
CGGGTGGAGAGTATCACGTTATTGAAAGATGCGAGTGCAACAGCGATGTATGGAACACGCGGTGCAAATGGCGTGGTTGTGATCACAACAAAGCGGCCGGAAGCTGGGCGTTTGACTGTATATTATCGTGGAAGTTTGAATATTGAGGCTCCGGATTTGACTTCCTATAATTTGATGAATGCACGGGAAAAGTTGATGTTTGAAAAAGTTGCCGGATTGTATTCAACGGAAAATGCTAGTAGTGAACAAGATCTTATTGACTTATATAATAAGCGTTTGAAGGAGGTTGAGAGAGGGGTGGATACGTATTGGCTGAAATATCCGGTGCGGACGGGTGTGGGGCATCGGCATAGTTTATCATTGGAGGGTGGCTCCGAGGATTTTCGTTATTCCGTGGGATTAGGATACAATAATGTTGCTGGAGCGATGAAAGGATCAGAACGTAATACATTGAATGGTAATATGTTTTTTTCATATCAATATAAACAATTCCGATTCCAAAATGATTTACAGGTGACGTTTAATACGGCTAAAAATTCACCTTATGGTAACTTTTCGGAGTATGGGCAAGTGAATTCTTATTTTAAGCCTTATGATGATGAGGGAAATTTGTTGATGGTTTTGGAGGATTACGTGTATAGTTCAATGGGGACGTTGAATTCTGCCAATTTAGTTTATAATCCGCTGTGGAATGCGTACTTGCCGAGTATTGATGAGGAGAAGTACACGCAGATACGTAATAATTTTGCCATGGAGTGGACAATCATGCCGGGTTTTGTTTTCCGGGGGCGATTCAGTGTGTCTAAACAACATGACCGATCAGATAAATATATCTCAGCTAAACATACGAAATATTTGGAATATGAGGAAAAGGATGCTTCCCGGAAAGGAGAATATACTTATGGTACGGTGGAGTCATTAAATTATGATGCGGAATTAACATTAAATTACACGAAATTATTTCAGGATGTTCATCAGTTGTATGTAGGGTTGTCCTACAATGTGGCAGAGGATAAGTCAGAAGAGTATCGTTTTAAGGCGGAGGGGATTGCTAACCCGACGATGGATTTTTTAGGGATGGCGAGTGCTTATGAAAAGGATGGAGCCCCTTATGGAAACGAGAGCTTTGCCCGTCGATTAGGAGGTATTTTGAATGCCAACTATACATATGATCGTCGGTATTTTATAGATTTATCAGGAAAAATAGATGGTTCTTCTCGATTTGGTGCGGATAAGCGTTATGCTTTATTTTGGTCGGCCGGTATGGGATGGAATATTCATAATGAGGCATTTATGAGGAATAATAATATTCTAAATGTTGCTCGGTTACGTTTGTCATATGGTAGTTCAGGGTCGCAGGCATTCAATCCGTATCAGGCGTTGACGACGTTTAAGGATTATGGTAATATTTACTATAAAGGATGGAATGGCGTGTATATGATGGCGTTGGGAAATCCGGATTTGGGATGGCAGACAACAAAGCAGTTGAATGTTGGTGTTGAGACGGAATTGTTCGGTGGACGAGTGCGCGTGAATGCAGATGTTTATCATAAGCAAACAGATGATTTGTTGTCGGACATTACGTTACCTTCTTCTGCCGGTTTTGACACGTATAAGGCAAATGTTGGTAAGGTGGTGAATAAGGGGGTGGAGTTGGTGTTAAATGCTTATTTGATTCGGAACACACAACGAGAGATTTTGTGGTCTGTTGGTGGTACACTGGCGCATAATAAGAATGTGATAAAGAAGATTTCCAATTCATTGGACTTTTTGAATAGCGAATTGATGAAAGAGGAAAAGGCTAATCCGAGTTTCTTGTACAAGGAGGGACAGTCGATGAATACAATTTTCGCTGTTCGTTCTTTGGGTATCGATCCTAGTAATGGTCAGGAAATTTTTGTGAAACAGGATGGGCAGTTAACATATGATTGGGATGCAAAGGATAAGGTTGCTTGTGGTGTTGCAGAGCCGAAGATTTGGGGGAATTTGAATACCATGGTACGGTATAAAGATTTTACATTGAATGTAATTTTGGGTTATCGTTACGGGGGGCAACAGTATAATAGCACGTTGGTGAGTAAGGTGGAGAATATTTATCCTTATTATAACACGGATCGTCGGGCTTTATATGACCGTTGGAAAACTCCGGGAGAATCGGCATTGTTTAAAGGTGTACAGGATTTTTCATCAACGAAGGCCTCTTCACGTTTTGTGATGGATGAGAATACATTGGAGTGTCGTTCAATTTCTTTGACCTACGATATGGACGAGGCATGGTGTAAGCGTCATTTAGGACTTAAATATTTGTCTGTTGCCGGATATATGGAGGATGTCTTCCGCTTGTCTTCGATGAAGCAAGAACGCGGATTGGCTTATCCTTTTGCACGGAAGTTTTCGTTGTCTTTGACAGCCCGTTTTTAATTTATAAATGAGAATAACCATGAGAAATATAATTTTGAGCGTGTTTTTGTTTGCCCTTATGGGATGCAATAACTGGTTGGATGTGAATCCTCGCACGGAAATGAAAGAGGATGAGTTGCTGAGTAGTGAGGATGGGTATAAGAGCGCCTTAACCGGTGTTTATATCCAATTGTCTTTAGCTCCGTTGTATGGATGTAATACAAGTTTTTATTTTCCGGAGATGTTGGCTCGTACGTGGACGATTCCTTCGAGTAGTAGGTCGTTGGTTGACTATTATTTGGGAAGATGGGATTATAAACAGAAGGATGTGGAGTCTTTAATTGAGAAGATATGGAAAGGTTATTATACTTGTATTGCGCATTTGAATGAAATTTTGAAAACGGTGGATAAGGATCAGAATCTCTTTCAAAATGGTAATTATGAATTGATCAAAGGGGAAGCTTTGGGATTACGCGGTTTCTTGCATTTGGAATTGTTACGTATGTTTGGTCCCATCCCGGGAGAGACGGCAGCTAATCAGTTGGCCATCCCTTACGTGGAAGAGTTGACCAAGGACCCGAATAAATTGCTGACGCTGACATATAGCGAGGTGATTACCAAGATTATTAAGGATTTGGATGAGGCAGAACAATATTTGAAGGGAGATCCGATTATGGCAGAAGAAGATCCGACTGACGAATGGCAGAAAAACAGAGGTTATCGATTTAATTATTATGCGGTGAAAGCAGCGAAAGCTCGTTACTATCGGTGGATTGGAAACGCTCCGAAAGCAGCCCAATATGCTCAAGAGGTCATTGATAGTAAAAAATTTGCGTTAGCTACCGAGAATGATTATTCTTCTTCAGGAGGGTTGGTGATGTTGAAAGAGCATCTCTTTGGAGTACATAGCCAGAATCACCAGAGTATCATAGAACCTTATTTTAGTGGATCAGATCCTTTGTTAACTCAATCAACTAATTATATACAAACGGCTTACGAGAATATTACGGGAGATATTCGTAATGTTACCAATCGTTATTGGCAGAGTAAACAGAGTCCGGATTACTGGTGGATTACGGTTAACTATTTTTTGAAATATATGGATGGGAGTGATTTTGAGTCACCTAATACGATACCCGTATTGAGATTAGCCGAGATGTATTTGATCTTGACAGAGAGTGCCAGTCAGGATGTGGCAAAGCCTTATTTTTATCAGTATTTGATTGCGCGTAACGTGACTCTTTCGTGGGTGGATGATGTGGCAGATTCTGAAAAGTTGAAAGCACGCTTAGAGAAGGAGTATAGGAAAGAGTTTTGGGGAGAGGGGCAGATGTGGTTTTGGTACAAACGTTGGAATTATGAGAAATTTACTTGGCCTTCATCGTTTACTGTGCCACAAGACGGTTATTTGATTCCGATTCCACAGAGTCAAACGATGTTTGATTAAATTATTGGTTGAATTGAAAAAATGAATGTGATGAAAAGATATAGGTTATTTATATTGTTGGTTGTGGTTTTGAGTTCGTTTTTAGGTAGTTGTGACGAACAGGATGTAATACGTTATGAAAATGATCCGCGAATCTATTTTTACAAGGGGATCGTGTATGATAACGTGGCCAGAACTTCTTACACGCAGTCGGATAGTGTAAAACGGTCTTTTTTCGTGTTACCGGATACACAAATGTGGGATACCGTTTGGGTTGATATCCGAACTATGGGATTCCCAACAGACTACGAGCGTCCGATGAAGATCGTGCAAACGAACGTCGGGGAGCCTTTTGCAGCTGTTGAGGGAAAGCACTATATTGGTTTTGATGATGAGCGGGTGAAGGAACAAGTGTCGATAGCTGCCGGGCAAGTGAAGAGAATGTTACCCGTGATTTTCTATCGTGATCCATCGTTAGAAAAAGATAGTGTGCGCTTGGAAATTGAGATTCAGTCGAACGAGTATTTTAGTGTGGGAATGGATACGTTGTCGCATTTTATGGTGGAAATGACTGCTAAGCCGTCGAAACCAAGATTATGGAATAGTGTTTTTTCATATATATTTGGTGATTGGGGGGCAAAAAAAATGTGGTTTATTATGCGGTATGTCGGATTCACTGATTTCGAGAATCGAATTAGTGATTATGCTTATCAAACCTATTTACGGGGCCGGGCTGCCGAGGCTTTAGCGGAATATAATGCGGACGAGCGGAATGAGGATCGTCCATTGAGAGAGGCTGATGGTACTTTAGTGAAATTTTTGGATAAATAAAGTTTGATGTTATGAGAATGAGAAATAAACTATGGATATTAGGAGTATTGATTTTGATGATTGCTACTTCATGTTATGATGATAAGGGAAATTATTCTTATCAAGATCCGAACAGCGTGTTGCCGCTTGAAATTGACGGATTACCGAAAGATACTTCTTTTATGTTGTTCTCGGAAATTGAGCTGACGCCGAAAATTTCGGGAATTGAAAATGAGGATGATTTTCAGTTTACATGGTACACTTATCAATTGTATGCTTCTGGATTCATACCTCAAAGGGATACATTAGCAACAACTAAAGATTTATCTTTCACGATGGAATATCCTGCGGGGAATCAATATCAATTGGTTTTTGAGGCAAAGGAGAAAAAAACGGGGCTTGCCGTACAAAAGAAAATCCTCATGCGTGTTACCTCAGAGTATAGCAAAGGATGGTTTATTTTAGAGGATGAGAATGGAATGACAGATATGGATTTTATTCAAGAGGATGGTACGGTACAGGAGAATCTTTTAACAGAAAGATTAGGGGAAAGAATGAAGGGAGAGGCTGTGAAATTAGTGTACATGAATGGTAGATACACGGATGAAGAGGTGGCAGAGGATGGGACCGTTACAGTTTTAGAAAGTTTGCAAGCTCTTCATATTTTGACAACACAAGATATGAAAACATTAAATCCGGGAAATTTGTCTGTGTTCAAAAATTTTGACGAGGAGTTTTATAATGTTCCTTCGGTTGCGGCTCCTCAAAATATGGATGCCTCTGGCGGGGATATGGTTCTGATAAATGCGGGGCGTTTACATTCACTTTATGGAATGTCTAGTAATGTAGGAAAATTTGGTGTCGGTAAAACAGGACCTGGAGAGTTGGCGTCCGATATGTTATTTCATGCTTATGCATACACTTATGTAATGCTTTTTAGTCGGGAAACTAAAAGTTTTGTGATGGGTGGATCAAGCTCTGAAAGTGACAAAGTCGAGGAATTCTTGCCGGAAGATGGTGGTAAAGTTGGTGAATCGACTTCCAATATGGATAAGGATTTAATTTGTATGTTACAACGTACTTGGGCTAGTTCTGTTACAAAAGGTTGGGCGTTAATGAAGGGAATTAATGATCCGGAAAAATTCTATCTTGCGGATATTGCTTTTAATGGACAATCCTATCCTTTCGTGGATTTTGATGAGATTTCTTCAGAACGAGGCATTTGCCATGCTGATGTATATGGTGCGCATCAGAATAATTCGATTTATTTTGCGAAAGGTAATGTATTGTCTTATTACCAGAAGAATGCGTCGGATCGGGAATCGTTGGAAGAACTTTTTTACGAGTTCCCGGTAGGGGAAACAATTGCTTTTATACAGCAAACGGAATTACTAAAGAAGAATGAAGAGAGTGGTGAAGAGGAAAGCGATTTTTCGAATTTGATCGTATTAACGAATAGCGCTTCCGGTTGGAAATTGTATAGTTGTCCTTTGGAGGGAGACGGTCTTTCTCCTACATTGGTGCCGAATAAACAACCTGTTGTCATTGCTGCTGGTAAAGGATATGCTCGATTTGCATTACCGATGCAATAGTTCGTGTTAGTGTTGTATAGGGAGGGGCTGTCCCAAAAGTCATTTTATTTCCAAAAACTCCTCCGTCACTTCGTGCCACCTCCTCTATAAACAGAGGAGGAGCTGGTGACTCTTCCCGAAGACAGGGAGTATTTTAACTCTCCCTCTGTTTATAGAGGGAGTACCCCGAAGGGGGGAGGGAGTTTTAAAATGGCTTTTTGGACAGTCCCCTTTTTATTCTTTGTTTTTTCAACATTGTTTGCATTTCTTTCTTATTATTCGTATCATTGTATAGTCGTGTGTGGCGTTTTATTGATAACTTAATATACAGTGCTATGGACATTCATAACTTAAAAACCGTTGCTTGTTATAATTCGAGATTGTTGTTGAGAAGTTGGATGTTCCGGCTGTTTTTGTTATTACTTTTTCTGATTGTTATACTTTATCAGGTCTTGGCGCAGACCAATATTTTTTATGGGGTAAATAGTGGATTGGTGACGTTGCCATCTTATCTTCCTCATGAAAATGCTTATCTATTCACGATCTTACAAATTGTACCCTTGATCTTTTTGGCAGGGTCCTTTTTGGGGAAAGAGAGGAAGATGGATTCGATGGATACGGTTTACTATCGTCCGGAGAGTAATGCGGACTACGTGGTGGGGATGATGTTGGGATTCTCGAAGACTTTTATGACGATGGCGGGGATTTCTCTTGTTATCGGGATGTTGCTGCATATTTTTGCGAGTGAGTCTCCTTTTAATTTCTGGCTTTATCCTTTTTACTGGCTCACGATGATTTTTCCGGCTTTGGTATTTGCCTTGGGTTTCTCTTTCTTCATTCATACATGGGTTCGCCACCGGGGACTTAGTATATTGATTCTTTTGGTGGTATTTGGGGTGTTTCTGTTTCAGTTGGGTAAGGTGCGAGAAGGGCTTTTTGATCCCTTCGGGTTGTCTTTACCGAATGCTTTTTCTGAAGTGACGGGACATCCGGGAATGGCCCTTTATCTCATGCAGCGGGTTTGCTGGTTATTTGTGGGGATTGGGTTTGCTGGATTGGCTGTGTTGATGTTTCAACGCTTGCCGAATCGTCCGGTGAACCGGAAGCGGGTGATGATCGTGGGAGTCGGTTGTTTGGTGCTGGGGGTTCTATTCGGGGGAGTGGTTTACATGGCACGGGAGAACGTGAAGAATATTCGGGAACTTTATGCCGAAACTTATAATAAATATCAAAAATTCCCGAAAGGGAACGTGGTTTCGAATACCTTGGAGGTGGAGCAAAAGGGAAATGTGCTGTCCGGGAAGAGTACCCTTCTTGTCAAAAATCAGGGGGATCAGGAATTATCGGAAATTATTCTTTACTTGAACCCGGCTTTGGTGGTATCCGCGATAAAAGAAGGTGAGACTGACGTGGCGTTTGAACGGGAGAATCAAGTGATTCGGGTTGCCCGGAAATTGCTACCCGGTGAGGATGTGGAATTAACCGTGGTGTATAGTGGTGGAATTGATGAGCGGGTGTGTTATTTGGACGTGGATTTTGATAAATTATTTCAATTGCAACCCATTCCCGGGCATAGTTCTACTGCGGGAAAGCGGTTTGCTTTTGTTGGGGATGATTTCACGGTGCTTACCCCGGAATGTCTTTGGTATCCGGTAGCCCAACCGTCGGTGAATCCGGCATCCCCGTATGATGTTTTGCCCGATTTTACTTCCTACTCGTTACAGGTGTCATCGACAGATGGGCGAACGGTTATTGCTCCCGGAAAGCGGGAGACGAAAGAAGGGCGTGTCTGTTTTACGGGAGATGTTCCTTTGCCTGGGATGGGGCTTTGTATCGGGAATTTTGAAAAGTATGATCTTGTAGTTGATTCGACATTATATGAACTTTATCTTTTTGCGGGACATGGTAAGCTTTTGCGAGGATTCGAGGAAATTCGTGATTCCATTCCAGCCATTATTCGTGATGCCCGTTATAACGTGGAGGAACAGATGGGGATCACGTATCCTTATTCTCAATTGACTTTGGTGGAGACTCCGGTCTCTTTTTCCGGTTTTGCCCGTCCTAATAAAGGGGGAAGTGAAATGGCCCAGCCCGGTATGTTATTTCTGCCGGAACGGGGGATCGGGATGTGGAATGATTATAAGGCGGAGGTCGCTTTTAGAAAGCGAATGATGCCCGAGATATCGTCTTTTTATAGTTCTACGGAGGATATGCTCAGTAGTGATTTGACTAGATCGTTATCTTCGATGTTTTTGAATGAATATCGTTATAATGTAAACCAAGCAAGTTTGTTATTATATTCGGTTGTTTCGCCTTCTCTCTTGTGGCGTAGCGGGGTTGCCAGTACTAGTGTAGGTAATTTGTACACGATTAGTCCCATGTTTTATGAACAGACTATGGCATTACATTCTGCTGAATATCCGGCAATTAATTCCATACTGACAGATGCGTTAAAGAAATCGAATATGTTTTTTATCTCTTATTCGGAGACGGACCAGGTGGAACGCTTTGCAGGTCGTAGCGTGGGTGATCTTTTTCGTGATCGATTGGATAATCCTTATGAGACGGCGACTCTTTTACACGAGAGAACGAGTGAGTTATTGCGTTTGTTGAGTGTGAAGGATGTTCCCATGGAACAGATTGTGGCGTTTTTGGCGAAGTTCATTCGAGAAAATCGTTTCCGGCAAGTTGAGTTTGATGACATGAACCGGGAGTTTATTCAGGAGTTCGGGGTTGATTGGATGGACGTTTTGCCAAAATGGTACGAGAATCGTAAGGTCCCTGTATTTTTTGTACGGGATTTTAAGGTGGAAAATATCGCTTCCCCAGAAGATGAAGGGAGTAGTCTTTCTGAATTTTCTTTCTCGGGGGATTTCATTATACGCGATCAGGCTAACAGGCGGTCTCTCGTGTCGGTGAGTGTCTTCAATGACAGCGATGTTGATGGGGTCGTTTCTTTCGAGGCTCGTGATATGATATTTTCAGGAACAAGTTCTCGTAGACAAAGCGAACGAGGCGAGAAGGTTGTTACCCGGAATTTTTTAATTAAAGCGGGAACCGGCAAACAGATAGCTGTGGTGATGAAAGGGATAACATCGACGTTCACTACCAATGTATCAAGTAATCTTCCAATCAAGTTTTTTGTTCGTGGGATGACGAATATATCGAGAACAACGGACACGACCGAGTACGTGAAAGATCTGGATCGTTCTTATTTCATGCCGGCCCCCGGGGAGATTATCGTGGATAACGAGGATGAGAATTTTAAATTGATCTCGCCTCCTTCTCGGAAACGGCTACGAAATCTGATTTCTCCTTTGAGTGAGTCGAGGTATGAGATGGGTTCAAATCTCATGATAAGGGAAGGGGTTGAAGTTGTTCCGAGGCACATGATTAATTCCGAGGCATACGGGTTGAATAAGCTTACTCATGCTTTCATGTTACAGGGGAGTAAAGCGAAGATGGAATGGACTGCCCGGGTTGAACGTGAGGGTGAGTACGAGATTCTGGCATATATTCCCCCGAAGGTTTTTGCCCATCGGATTGAAGAGCAGGAGAAAGGTGGCCGGGGAAGTGGAATCTTTACTGTTTCGGCTTTTTCTGTTACAGAAACAGAACCGGAAGAGGTAAAGCAATACTATATCGTGGATGTCGGAGGGGAAAAGCAGGAGGTTTCTATTGATATTAAAGAGCATGTGGGATGGGTTTCCCTGGGGCTATTTCAGTTGCCTGCCGGGGAATGTAAAATCGTGCTGACGGACCAGGGAAACAAGGATCAGGTTCTTCTTGGTGATGCGATCAAGTGGGTTTATATGGGGGATAAATGATTTTATAGAAACTTTAACACGGCCTTTTGAGTATATATACTCGATTTAAAAGTTTATATATATGAATAAGACAGTGTTTTCGGTATTGAAGTGGGCTTCTGTTTCGGGAGTTTTGCTTGTTGCGATGTCTTGTCGGAGGGCTACTCCGGGCTTGGAGATTTCGCAATTGGTGAAGACGGCAGAGGTGCAGAAGTATGATGGGGAGTGTAGTACGACCTATCCCGGGAAGATCAAGGCGGCTTCAGATGTGCAGTTGGCGTTCCGGGTGGCGGGACCTATTCTACGTTTCAACGCTGAAGTGGGGGAGTTCGTGAAGAAAGGGGAAGTGTTGGCGGAGATTGATCCGAGGGATTACAGATTGCAGTACGAGGCGACAAAAGCGGAGTACACGCAGGTGACGGAGGAATCGGATCGGGTGATCGAGTTGTATCACCGGAAAAGTGTTCCCGTGAATGATTACGACAAGGCCGTGGCGGCAAAGCAGCGGATTGCCTCTTTGTATCACGCGAATCTGAATGCGTTGAACGATACGAAGTTGAAGGCTCCTTTCGACGGGTATGTCCAGAAGAAGTTTTTTGACGCTCACGAGATTGTGAATACCGGGACTCCCGTGTTGTCGATGATTAATAATGATTACTACGAGGTAAATATTGATATTCCATCCAGTGATTTTATTCGTCGGGAGAGCTTTAAGGAGTTTTATTGCGAGGCGGATGTCTTTCCGGGTGTAAAGATTCCCTTGGAATTACTGGATATAACACAACAAGCAAATTATAATCAACTTTTCCGGGTACGTTTCCGGATGAAGCCGGATGAGAAATTGAATCTGGCGGCAGGCATGAGTGTCAGCGTGACCATTCGTTTCGAGCCGGGCCAGGAGGGACTATCTATTATCCCGATCTCTTCTTTATTTCAAAAAGAGGACCAATCATACGTGTGGGTGTATGATACAACTCAAACAACCGTGAGGATGAATCCCGTGAAAGTTGTCGAACTGGATAAAGACGGGCAAGTCATCGTGGAATCGGATCTGGCCTCGGGTACAAGGATTGTTTCTGCCGGGGTGAACGGTTTGAAGGAAGGGCAAAAAGTCCGTTTACTACCTCCCGTGTCCTCTTCTAATGTCGGCAAGTTATTATAGATATTGAAAACTAAATTAACCTGCAACTTGCAACCGGTCAACTTGCAACGTTGCAAAGCAACAAAATACAATGAATTTTACGGAATATGCTTTAAAGAATAGAGCTTTTGTCTACTTCTTTGTTTTCGTTTTGGTTGTTGGGGGGATATACTCGTTTTTCACGATGAGTAAGTTGGAGGACCCGGCGATAACCGTGAAGCAGGCTATGGTGGTGACGGCCTATCCGGGAGCTTCTGCCTATCAGGTGGAGTTGGAAGTGACGGATGTATTGGAGAAGGCGATTCGTTCGATGGGGGACTTGGATCATGTTTCCTCTCGTTCGATGGATGACGTGTCGGAGATTATGGTAGAATTGAGTAGTACGGTTCCCTTGGCAGAGTTGCAGCAGAAGTGGGATATTTTACGCCGGAAAGTCATGGGAGCGCAAGCTCAGCTACCGGATGGGGCCCAACCTTCCATCGTGATGGATGACTTCGGGGACGTGTACGGGATGTTTTATGCCATGACGTCCGATGGTTTTGACTATCAGGAAATGTCGGATTACGCGGAACTGGTTCGTCGTTCCGTGTTGGATATTGACGGGGTGAGCAGTGTGGACGTGTATGGAGAACGTCAGTCTTGTATAAACGTGGAGTTCTTGGAAGATAAGATGGCCAACATGGGCGTGCATCCGGCAGAAATAATCATGACCCTGAACGGGCAGAATAAAACGGTTTACTCCGGTTATTTCGATAGCGGGGAGAAACGGGTGCGGGTGAACGTGAACGGGGCTTACAAGGAGATCGACGATATTCGTAATCTTTTGATTAAGGGACACGAACAGGATCAGATCCGCTTGTCGGATGTGGCTCGTGTCACGAGGGGTTACGTGAAACCGGAACGGGAAGGTTTGTTATATGATACTTTGCCGGCAATAGCGATTTCGATTGCCATGGAGGAAGGTGGGAATATTCTTCAATTGGGGAAAAAGGTGGATGCCAAACTGGCCGAGTTGAAAGAAGATATTATTCCGGCAGGGATTGATTTTCAAAAGGTATTCTTTCAACCGGCACGGGTGAAAAGTGCCATTAACGTCTTCATGGTGAACCTGATCGAATCGGTGGTTATCGTGATCTTGGTGGTCATGCTTTTCATGGGATTCCGGAGCGGGTATATCATAGGGGCCGGTCTGGTGATCGTCGTGTTGGGTTCGTTACTCGTGCTGTACATGATGCACGGGACATTGCAACGGGTTTCGCTGGCCTCGTTTATCGTGGCGATGGGAATGTTGGTGGATAACGCGATCGTGATCACGGATGGGATTCTCGTGGACCTGAAGAAGGGAATTCCCAAACCGGCGGCTTTGGTGAATATCACGAAGAAGACGGCTTGGCCTTTGCTGGGGGCGACCACGATCGGGATTCTTACTTTCTTACCGATATTTTTATCTCCCGATACCACGGGAGAGTATGTCCGGGATTTGTTTATCGTTTTGGCCGTATCCTTGTGGTTGAGCTGGATTCTTGCCCTGGCGTATGTCCCGATACAGGCGGACCGGGGCTTAAGGGTAAAGCCGGGAGAGGTGGAAGATGAGACGAAAATGTACGATACCCGGGTGTACAAGGCTTTCCGGAATACGTTGCAGTTTTCCGTGCGTCACCGGGTATGGGTGATTGGTGGGATCGTCCTGTTGCTGGTTGTCAGCATCTATCTGTTCCGGTTCGTACAACAGGGATTTTTCCCTGATTTAAGCTATAATCAGTTGTATATAGAGTATAAAATGCCTTACGGTACGAATCCCCAGACGGTGAAACGGGATCTGGCCTCTATCGAGGAATATTTAACCAGCCGTCCGGAAATTACGGCCGTTACGACTAGTTTGGGAGGAACTCCTTCCCGGTATAATCTCGTGCGAACGGTGGCAGAACCCGCTTTAAGTTACGGGGAGTTAATCGTGGACTTCACTTCTCCCGAAACCTTAAAGGCGAATATTGATTCATTGCAGATTTACCTTTCGGAGCATTACCCGGAGGCATACGTTCGGATGAAACAATATAATTTGATGTATATGGATTATCCGGTACAATTTATGATTTCCGGTCCGGACCCGGCCGTGTTGAAACGTTTGTGCGGGGAGGTGGAGGAATTGATGAATGAGGATTCCACGACGATGTTGGTGACGAATGACTGGGGGCCGATGACGCCCGTGCTGAACGTGGATTATTACCAGCCGATAGCTCGCGTGGCGAACCTTTCCAGGGAGGATGTCGGGTTGGCTTTACTGGCCACCACGGACGGGTTGCCTGTCGGGTCATATTACGAGGGAGAGCATGATTTGCCGATTTATATTAAAAGTATGGGTAAAGACGGGTTACGTCCGGGGCGCTTGAATAATGTTCCGGTATGGAGCCTCGTGCCTTCGACGAATATGTTGAGTCTGGAAACCGTGAAGGAGTTGATGATGGGAATGATTTCGACGGATGAGGTGATGACGGCCGTCGTGGGTTCTACTCCTTTGAACCAAGCGACCAACGGGATCACCGCCTCGTGGGAAGTTCCGGTGGTCAGGCGATATAACGGGCAACGCTCTATATCGGCACAGTGTAATAACGCACCCGGCTACACGGCAAATGACGTGCGAAATAGTTTGCTGCCCAAGATTGAGAAATTGAACATCCCGCCCGGTTATTCCACGGAATGGCAGGGAGAGTATCTGGCAAGCACGCAATCCAAGCAGTATTTGTTTAAGAACGTTCCGTTGGGAATTGTTTTGGTGCTGGCTATTCTGATCGCTTTGTTCAAGGACTTCAAAAAGCCGCTGATGATTATTCTTTGTTTACCCTTGGCGATTATCGGGGTTGTTTTGGGAATGTTGCTGGCGGGCAAGGAATTCGGGTTCGTGGCTATCGTGGGGGCCTTGGGATTGGTCGGTATGATGATTAAAAACGGGGTGGTACTGGTAGATGAAGTGGATATACAGATTCGATCGGGGAAAGATCGTTTTCTGGCTCTTCTGGATGCTTCTTCCTCGCGTTTGCGTCCGGTCTTCTTGGCAGCGATGACCACGATCCTGGGAATGATTCCCTTGATTAATGATGATATGTTCGGGGCCTTGGCCGTGACGATTATGGGCGGGTTGTTTATCGGTACGGTGATTACTTTGGTGATCTTGCCGGTATTCTATTCGCTGTTCTTTAAAATCAAAGCCGAATGATTTTGTGATTTAGTGATTGCCGATTAATGGATTGCCACTCACGGGGCAGAATTTCCATAAATCACTGAATCATTTAATCGGCAATCACAGAATTTTCTAAACTCTAAACTTTTACACTATGCGTTTTATTATATTATCAATCGGGTTGTTATTGGCTTTTGCTCCTTCACGAGCCCAGCGGCAGTTGGACTTAAAGGAATGCAGGGAGATGGCTCTTGAATATAGCAAACAATTGGCTATCGCGGAAAAGCAAAAAGAGAAGGCCGTGTGGACCAAGAAAGAATACGGGGCAAATTATTTGCCGAAACTTTCCGCATCAGGCTTTTATCTGTATCATCAGAAAAAGCAGGAATACAAATTAAGCGGGGGCTATCTGCCGACTTACGTGCCTGATGCTGACGGGAAATTGCAACCCAATGTTGTCATCGGTGCTGACGGGAAACCCGTGATGGGGACGGATGGAAAGCCGGTCTTCCATGAATATGCTTTTCTACCGGACATACCATTATCGCTTTCTTTGAGAGGGGTGTATATGGCATCGGTTCAATTGCAACAACCTTTGTTTATGGGAGGGAAAATCCGGGCGGCACATCAGGCGGCTAAATTTGGGGAAGAGCTTGCCGAGGAAAATATTCGGTTGAATCGTTCGGAAGTGCTTGTCGAATTGGAACAGGCTTACTGGCAATGTGTTCGGGTGCAGGAATTGGTGTTGGTTGCCCGGAAATACAAGTCGGTGGTGAACGAGTTGGTGAAGAACTTGGAAGATGCTCAGCAGGCAGGAATGGCCCCGTTGAATGATGTGTTGAAAGCTCAGGTGAAATATAATGATGCCTTGTTACAACTACAGCAAGCGGAACATGGAAAGCAGTTGGCTCAAATGAATCTTTGTCGTTTGGTGGGATTGGATTTGAATACCGAATTGGTACTGACCGATTCACTATCGGCCACGATAACGCCCGGTGTGCTAGCGTTGCCGGACGGGCTGGAACAAAGGCCGGATTATAACATGTTGGAGAAACAGATGGAGATGAAACGGAAGGAGATAAACGTGACCCGTGCCGATTTCCTGCCTCAAGTGGGTGTTTCTGCGGGTTACGGTTATGGCGGTGGCTTGAAATTGAATGGTGATGATTCTAATTCCGGTTCTTTTAGTGCCATGGCATCCGTGGCGATACCTATTTTCAACTGGGGAGAGGGACGGAATAAAGTTCGGGTGGCGAAGGCCGAGGAAGAAATGAGTCGCTTGAATAG
>NZ_JBCOSQ010000014.1:0-41136 GCF_040920905.1 Butyricimonas sp. RTP31003st1_G1_RTP31003_210430
CGACGAAGAGTACGGGTGCTAAGCCCTGAATCTCGTGATATTGATTCCAGGGTTTGACGGTAAATGACCCACTTCTTAAACCAAATCAACTCGTTCGTTCTTTTGACTGGTTCATTTTTTATCGTGAAATAGATGCCACAATGCAGGCAACGGTAACGTTGTTTACCAGATTGTTTACCCCACTTTATCGTGTCGGTCGATTGGCATGACCAACAACGAGCTTTCCTACTAGATTTTTCCATAAAAATTACCTTAATTGAAAACGTTTTCAATTAAGGTAATTAATCATTCTGGAATTCAAATCGTTATAAAGAATTTACCAACTATTTTTGGCCACATGGCCTTATAGACCTTATAAACCTTATAACTTTATGAACTCCGAACGTCAGATTCGGCACATATCCACCGGCATTTCTTTCTGTGCGTCCGTCACGGCCAAGGTGGTCATGTAAACAATGTCTCTCACGCTACATCCCATTTGTAAAATATGTACGGGTTTATTCAAACCAAGTAAAACGGGTCCGATGATTTCGTTGTTTCCTAGTTCTTGCAACACACCCAAGGCTATACTTCCGGAACTAAGGTTTGGGAAGATAATCGTGTTCACGTCCTTGTCTGCCAGTGGGGAGAACGGGAAACGTGCTTGTCGCAATTCGGTATTGAATGCGATGGATGCGGACATTTCGCCGTCAACCAGGATTTCGGGGTATTTACGATGAAGCGTGTCAACAGCCTCTTGTATCTGTGCCGGGCTACCCAAGCGGTATTCCCCGAAATTGGAGTATGAGGTGAGGGCGACAACCGGTTCCACGTTGAATTGTTTTACTGCCTCGTAGGTTAGGACGGTCACGCATTCCAGCGTGTCGGCTGACGGATGACTGTTGACTGTCGTGTCGGCTAGGAAATAAGTACCTTTTTTATTGGTCACGATGTGCATACCTACGGCATATTTGCAACAGGCTCTTAGGCCGATGATGTCTTTGGCAGCCCGGAGTACATCGTGGTAATTAGAGTGAATCCCGGAAATGAAACCGTCTGCCTCTCCGGATTCAACCATCATTAAACCGATGAAATTCGGGTTTTTCATCAATTCTTTGGCTTGTTCCAGAATAACCCCTTTTCTTTGTCTTTTTTCGTAATAAGCCTGGGTGTATTGATCTATTTTATTGATCTCTTTTGCCGGGTCGAAAATGGTTAGTTCGGGTAACTCTAATTTATATTGTTTTTGGAGAGTTTCGATTTCGGTTTTGTTGCCGATGAGTACGGGATAAGCGATCTTTTCGGAAAGTATTTCCTGTACGGCCATCAGGGTTTTTATATCGGCTCCTTCCGCGAACACGATCCGTTTGGGGTTAGTTTTGGCTTTACGGGTCATTCGGCGCATGAGTCTTTCGTCTTGGCCCATACGTTTTTCCAGTTGATCCCGGTAGGTATCCCAGTCTTCGATCTCCGTGCGAGCAACTCCCGATTCGATGGCGGCTTTGGCCACGGCAGGGGCGATGCGACTGATCAGACGGGTGTCCAAAGGTTTGGGAATGATATAATTCCTGCCGAAAGCGATGGACGGGTCATTGTATGCCATTTTCACGTTTTCAGGAACGGGTTCTTTCGTCAATTCAGCCAGCGCGTAAGTGGCGGCAAGTTTCATCTCCTCGTTTATGCTCCGGGCTTGCACATCCAATGCTCCCCGGAAGATATACGGGAATCCGAGTACATTGTTGATCTGGTTCGGGTAGTCCGAACGTCCCGTGGCGAAAATGATGTCCGGGCGGCTGTGAATGGCTTTTTCATAGCCGATTTCCGGATTCGGGTTAGCAAGGGCGAATACGATCGGGTCTTTGGCCATGCTTTGAATCATTTCTTCGCTCAATATATCAGCGACAGAAAGACCTAAAAACATATCGGCTCCAACGAGAGCTTCGGTTAGTGTACGGGCAGAGGTCTCAACGGCAAATTCTTCTTTCTCTGTGTTGAGGCCGGCTCTTCCCGTGTAGATAACTCCTTTGCTGTCGCACATGATCATGTTCTCTTTCTTCACGCCCAATGCTTTATAAAGGCGGGCGCAGGAAATGGCTGCGGCTCCGGCCCCGTTGACCACGACACGAATGGTATCAATTTTTTTCCCGTTGAGTTCGAGGGCATTTAATAACCCGGCAGCCGAAATAATGGCTGTCCCGTGTTGGTCATCGTGCATCACGGGAATATCCAGTTCTTCTTTGAGCCGGCGTTCGATTTCGAAACATTCGGGTGCTTTAATATCTTCCAGGTTTATTCCCCCGAAAGTCGGGGAGATCATTTTAACCGTTTCGATGAATTTATCCACGTCTTTCGTGTCGAGTTCGATGTCAAACACGTCGATGTCCGCGAATATTTTAAACAATAATCCTTTCCCTTCCATGACGGGTTTGCCGGACAAGGCACCAATATCTCCTAATCCGAGCACGGCTGTCCCGTTTGAAATCACGGCTACCAAGTTGCTCTTGGCTGTATATTTGTAGGCATCAATTTGATTCTTCTGGATTTCCAGGCAGGGTTCCGCTACCCCTGGAGAATAGGCCAGTGAAAGATCATATTGTGTACTATGTGGTTTTGTCGGAACGACTTCAATCTTTCCGGGACGTCCCATTGCGTGGTAATGCAGGGCCTGTTTTTTATCCATGTTGTTCATATTTTTAGTCATTTTAAGCGTGTGTAAAGCTATTTGGACTTGATTTAAATAACAAGGTATGATACGTTAATAAAAAGTTAAAGTCAGGACATTAACTCGGGTTAAAAGAATTTATAATTAATTTAGCAAATTGTAACATTGGTGCGTTAGATAATGGGAAAATTTGGAGGCATAATATTGATCTTGATATTATTGATGTGGTGTTGTAATACCCGGAAAACGGTTGTGGAGTTTAATCTTATCGGGTCTTCAGGGATACAGCCGGAGCTGATGGTTAACGGGGAGGAACGGGAAATTGAAGTGGATGACTCCGGCTATGCCAAATTGATGCTGACAGAGGGCGAACGCGGATACGCAACGTTAAAATATGGAAAGGATCGTCTTCCTTTGTTTATTGAAGACGGAACGACATTGCAAATATATATTTACGGGGACCATGCTAAAGGGAATATCCGTTTTGAAGGAGACGGCTCTCCCAAGAATAATTATTTGAATAGTCAGGTCATGAAGAATCTGTCTGTCGATTATGAACTGAATGCCCCGGAGTTTTTAGGCCAGTTGAAGGACTTGATTCAAGAGCAGTTTCATTATCTGGATACCATGGGTTTCGATGCCGCTTTTACTGAGATGGAACGGAACCGGATCAAGTTTTCCACTTATAAAGCGTTGGAAAATTACCCTTTGTATCATGCTTGGAGTACGGGAAACACGGATTATCAGCCGGATACCGCTTATCTTTCCTGTATCAAAAAATTGATCAAGGAAGATGAGAAGTTGCTGGTTCTGAAGGAGTACCAGGAAGGAATGGCCTCCTTGGTTTCGTTGATCAGTACGTACCACATGAAGGAGCTGGATGCCTACAAGCAAGTGATGGCACAGTTTGATTACGTGATCCACCATTTGACGAACGAGACGCTGGTGGAGTTCCTGATCGATCATTACGCTTATGCTTATTTGCTTGGTGTGGGAATTGACGAGCATATTGATGATGTCTTGCGGGTGTATGATTTTTACGTGAAGGACCCGGCATTGCGGAAACGGTTTCAAGAGATTTATGATCGTTGTGCGAAAATTGTCCCCGGTAGTCCTGCTTTTGATTTTATGTTTACGGATATTGCCGGGCAAGCTGTCGAATTGGAAGATTTCAGGGGAAAATATCTGTTCATCAACGTGTGGACTACTTGGGGTGTTCCTTGTCGCTATGAAAATCTGGCTTGGGAGAAACTGGAGAAAGAGTTTGAAGATGAAAATATAGTGTTCGTGGCTGTTTCTTGTGATAATGACCGTGCAGTCTGGGAAAAGCGGGTGCGAGAGAATCCCAAGGGAGAAGTACAATTATACATAGGGAGTGACCGTTCTTTCATGGATTTTTACATGATTCGCGGAATCCCTCGTTTTATTTTGATCGCTCCGGATGGACGTATTATCAACTCGGATATGTCACGACCTTCTGATCCCGAAACAGCGAAAACGTTGCGGGCTTATCTGAAAGAAAAATAGTTTTTATTTAAACCACTGGGTCACGTCCTCATTTTTCAGAATGTGGATGATTGTCTTGCCGTCAGCCGTGTAATTGGGATGCTGGCAGGCGAACAAGTTGTCGAACAGATTGCTCATTTCCTGTTTGTCCAGTGGGGTATTGTAATCCAGCGATGCCGCCTTTGCGAGTGATAGGGCTATGCGCTCCCTCATTTTATCCCGGATTGAACCTTCCGTGTTCTTGTAATGTTCAATCAGGCTAATAAGCACTTCTTTTCCGCGAGAAGTCGACAAGTCGGACGGGGTGGCGTAGATGGCGTAGCAATTCTTTCCGAATTCTCCGAGTTCAAAGCCTAACATGGCCAGATCGTCCATGATTTCTTTTACGAGTAGAAAATCTTCAGCCGAGAGTTCTAGAGTTTCGGGGAACAGGCTTTTTTGTCCGCAGATTTGTTGGTGTGACAAGGTTTCCAGATAACGTTCGTATAGCACCCGTTCGTGCGCCCGTTTCTGATCAATGAACATCAACCCGGAATGAACGGGCGTGACAATGAATCTGCCTTTCATTTGCACGAAAGAGATGATTCCTTCGTGGTCCTCCTGTTTCTCTGCCATTTCGGGGATTTCAGTTTGTACTTCTTCGGTTTTATCTTCCAATCCGGCGAAGAGTGCATCCCAGTTCGCGGGAACTTGTTCCTTGTGCCGGGGTTCGAAGTTCTGGCGTGAACTATTACCGCCTGACTGTTCGAAGTTTGAATCTTCTTTCGAGATCGAGGTGGAATAGTTGAACGGGTTGTAATGGGGGTTATAACTGACCTTGGGAACCTTCGGGAGAATCGGAGAGTCGGGAACCGTGAAGTCAACCTTGTCTTCCGTGTCAAAGTCGATTGTCGGGGTTACGTTGAATTTGCCCAAGGCCTCTTTCACGCTGGCCAGTATAATTTGGAATATAGCACTCTCGTCTTGAAATTTGATCTCCGTCTTTGTCGGGTGGATGTTCACATCTATGATGGAGGGGTCCACGGTGAAATAAAGGAAATACGAGGGGATCATGTCCCCGCTAATCAGTCCGGCATAGGCTTCCGTGATTGCTTTATGGAAAAAGTTATGTTTCATGAACCGGTTGTTCACGAAAAAATACTGTTCCCCATAAGTTTTCCGGGCGTGCTGGGGGATGCACACGAAACCATTGATGGTGACGATTCCCGTTTCGCAATTAACCGGGAGTAGCTTTGTATTAATCGTTTTCCCGAAGGCATTTACAATGCGCTGGCGCAAGCCGGATGCGGGCAGGTTGTATATTTCATTCCCGTTGTTGACGAGCGTGAACGCGATATCCGGGGCGGTGAGGGCTACCCGTAAGAATTCCGTGGTAATATTACGGAGTTCCGTGGTGTCCGATTTCAGAAATTTTCGCCGGGCGGGAATCGTGTAGAACAGGTTTTTAACCAGCATATTTGTTCCCCGGGAACAATTGATATTTTCCTGGTTTTTTAATTCAGAATCGGCCACGAAGAGGTAGGTCCCCAGTTCATCCTCTTCCCGTTTAGTGCGTAATTCCACCTCTGCCACGGATGCAATCGATGCAAGGGCCTCTCCGCGGAATCCCATCGTGCGGATGTTGAACAAGTCCTGCGCGCAGGATATTTTGGATGTGGCATGACGTTCAAAAGCCATGCGGGAATCTCTCGGGGACATTCCTTTCCCGTCGTCAACGACCTGGATGAATCCTTTGCCCGCGTTCTTTAGGATAACTTGTACTTTTGTTGCCCCGGCATCAAGGGCATTTTCCATTAATTCCTTTACCACGGAGGCCGGACGTTGTACGACCTCTCCTGCCGCAATCTGGTTCGCTACCGAGTCGGGTAATAATTGAATTACGTCTGCCATACCGGAATTCTTAGAATAATTTCATGATGAGATCGATCTTGTACGTTGCCAAATAGAAGATCCCGATCAGTATGATAATAAGAATCATGAAGATACGGGTCGAGTAACCAAGACCTCCTCCGAGACGCTCATTTTTACGTTTGGCGTATTCTTTTTGAAGACTGGCCTTGACATCGGGAATATATTCATCCCCATCTTCCGCTAACCCCAATTCTGCACGAATACGTTTTTCTCGTTCTTTTCTGGCCTCTGCTTCCGGGTCCCAGTAGCGGGGTTTTAAGTTGAAACGACGGTGTTCCGGTTGTTTAAATAGTCCCATGGTTTTTATTCCTTAGCACGTTAAATCTTTAATTGTTCGTTTTCGTTTTCTTCGATGTCTTGCCAAAACTACGGGCAATCCATTTCGGTACGATAAATGCCCCGATAAACAGGTAAGGGTAGTAGCTGATGAGCCTCCATAAAATGGCCATCGCTATGGCAACCCCGGCGCTCGGAAGAAATTCTCCGAGGTACTTGGAGAAGACAAATTCCGCAAAACCGCTACCACCTGGTGTCGGGCTTACCAGCATCATGATCCACATGACGAGTTGTCGTGCAAAGATAAGAAAATGTTGCGCCCAATCATAACGTCCGAACCAAAAAGCCACGAGGATGGCGTTTACTACCCAGTAACGTGCTGTCCACGAGAAAAAAGTGGCTCCAAATGTTTTTAGCCAGAAGGAGAACGGCATACTTCTTAATTCGTGGGAATTCCGGATAATATCGGTTCCGGCCTCGTTGGCATCGTGACGCCATTTGCGGAGAATACGCCACCGGAATAATTTCATGATCAGCCATTTCAAGCCCCGAGGATTCTTGAATAACCCGTAGCTTAATACGAGAAGGTAGGCAAGTTTCACGCTATATCCGATAACGGCCACGAGAATTAACCCATCGGCCACTGCTTTCGTGGTATCCGGCATTTCCCACAGTGCCTGATGGTTGACGAACAGCAGTATAAGTGGAAACATGATGATGAAGTACAATTCGTCAAGAAAGGAGGTTGCCATGACCATGGCGGAACTTTTCCCGACCCCGATTCCTTCTTTATGCACGAAAAGGATCGCTAGGCTGGTTCCCCCGATGGCGGAGGGAGTTACTGCCGAGGTGAATTCCCAGAGGAATATGATTCGGATGGATTGTATCCAGTTTAGTTTTCCGCCGGATAGTATTTTGATCCGGATAATATACCCTAAATCACGGATGGCCATACACAGGATGGCAACGAATAACCAGAACACGGTGTTCCATGTAAAGGTGATCATGTCAAATGCTTTAGGATCGAATTCTTTATATAACATGTAAGAGACCACTGCCAACCCGATAATGATGGGGTATATGATTTTATACGGGCTGATTTTTTTTGTCAGTTTCTGGTTCTCTTCTTGGCGCTCCTGTTCCATAAACTCCGTTTTTTATTTGTGGCTAATTTACGAAAAAAAGGACAACGTGTTAAACTCGTTGTCCTTTTTTTCAAGAGAGAGTGGTTAATTAGGCTACGATGATTTTTTCACGACGGGAGAGATTTTCGTGGTATCGTTTGCTTACAGCCTGGTGAATGAAGTACATGTAAGGTAATCCCAAGTTGGTTTCGAGAAGGGAGTTAACCACGATGGTCATGAAACTCGGGTTACGGATTCCCGTGACCAGTAGTACGAATTCCCATGCGAATTGTACTAGAATCCCGATGGCAAGAATCCACAGTATGTTAATCTTTCGGGTTTCGTCCGTCGTTCTGATGTTATGAATACAAAGAATAGCATATCCCACGAAGAGGATGAGGGCCATGATACCATGGTAGGCTCCCGTACCCCTTGAAATGGCGATCGGGGCGAAATTACCCCCGAAACTTTGGCTTAGTAACGAGGTGGTAAACCAAGAGACGATAATCAAGATGGACCATTCCAATGCCCGTTTGTCCCGGTCGAGCCAGAGCCATATCCATACGAAATTCGTGAAACCGTAACTCATGCTTAACCACAGGAGAAAACAGAATGGATCGGCTCCTTCCACACTTCTCGTGCCTAAATACAGGTAAAAATAACCATAGTCAACAATGAAATACAGGATTCCGGCCAGTAATCCGACAATGATTGCCAAATATCTTTTCGTGTAAACTAAGGTTGCACCTAGGAAAAGTAGGAACGCGACATCAAGGTACATGTAAAGTGCGTTCATCGTACGTGCTGCAATAACTTCCATTATGTTGTATGTTTAGGTTTAGTGATGATTTATGCAACATAATTTATGCCAAATTGGAATATTTTTGCTGAAATGCTAAAATTGTTCCTACCTGTTTCTAGGGTTTGTAATCTTCCGGGTGAAGTCTTACCCTCGGTATGGCCTACTCTTGCGTCTTGTCGTTATCTCTTCGTTATCCTTTCGATGAAGTCAGTTTCTATAGGAACGAAGGGAAAACGGAGAGTTGATGACAACATAAAGAGACAGATGTAAGTGTTGGTTTGGGGATGGAAGGGTAGAGAAATAGTTTTGAAATAAAAATTTGAGTATTTGTACACCACTTTTCCTTGTTTTTTTAAGCCGTTCCAAAACCTAAAAAAAGCCCCGAAAAAAACGAAAACACTCTTAAAAAGAAAAAGCATTGAAATTCAATGCTTTAGGTGGTGTTCGTGGAGAATAACGGAATCGAACCGTCGACCTTTTGAATGCCATTCAAACGCTCTAGCCAACTGAGCTAATTCCCCATTTCTGGTTGCAAATATAGATAAATATTTGAAAATAGAAAATGGTTGGGAATAATTTATATGAAATTTGAAGTCTAAAATCGAATATCACTTTGCACCGGATAATGATCGGAATACTTAACGGTATCACGAGTATAAGATACTGTGCCGAGTGTTGGTGCGTGCAGGATGTGGTCTATACGGAACGAGGGGAACTCCCCGATATACGTGTTTCCGAGACCACGTCCTTTTTCAATGAAACAATCTTTCATCCCTTCGGACAACGTGTGATAAGCGAAGGAGATCGGGGTATCGTTAAAATCCCCGCAAATGATAACCGGGTAGGGGGATTGTAGCATATGATCTTTTATTATTTGCGCCTGTTTTGCTCGGTTCCGGTTGGCGGTAACCAGACGAGAAGATATCGTCTTGACGCCTTGCGTGGCATTTTGCGTGTTGCCACTGGTGAGTTCCTTGTATATCTGTTGTTCATTTTTGCCTAACCGGTAGGATTCAAGATGTACAGAGTATACCCGGATCGTATCTTTACCGATGGCTATGTCTCCATAAACACAGGCGGCCGAATGTCCCTTGTCGAATTTAATCACGCCTTTGTTAATAATCGGATAGCGGGAGACAAGTGCGACATCCCGATTGCGGTGATAATACGGGTAAGCAGGGAATTTTTTGAAGGAGGCTTCCCGTTGAGGAAATTCCTGCATACAAACGATGTCGTTACCGCTATTATTTATGTAATTTTCGATCTTTGCAGGTGCATCCTTTTCGCCTATTCCTAACATCTGGATATTGTAAGTCATGATGGAAAGGTCGTGGGGGGCATCAGGTACGGTTTGCGGGTTCAATCCATAGTAAGTGGTAATTAACGGATACCCGGCTGCGATAATCAGTATGGATAGAATAGCTATCTTTTTCCAGCGTGCAATCCAGTAAAGTAGCAGGATAATGTTTACAATCAATAAATAATGATAGGTGTAGCCCAGCAGTGATGAAAAATAAAACACGTTAGGGTTAATATAGGGAGCGGTGTAGCTCCCAAGTAATCCGATCATGGCGATGATCGTGACGATCCTCATGATAATATCAAATAACCGACTCAAGGAATTTTAGATTTAATAATTTTAAATAGAACTCCTCCATCAGCTTTGCTGCCACCTCCTCTATAAACAGAGGAGGAGCCGGAATCGTCTTCGTCTTTGGGAAAAGGTACCAGCTCTCCCTCTGTTTATAGAGGGAGTACCCCGAAGGGGGGAGGGAGTTTATTTTCAATTCTCCATTCTCCATTTTCAATTGTTTTTCGATTTGAACAATATCTCCTTTTCTTCTTTTGTCAGGCTTTCATAACCATGTTTAGAGATTTTGTCCAAGATGCTGTTGATGCGGTCGTCTTTTCGTTTTTTGTACTCGTTATATTCCATGTCATTCATGTCCGAGACTTTCTTTTTGTACTTGACTCTCATGGTCTTCTTACGGAATAGGCGGCTGTTGCCTAACTTGGTGAAGAGGGATGAAAGTCCTTTGGTCAAGTCGAGATTGCGACGGAAAGACAAGGTGAAAAGATAACCGAACAAGGCTCCCCCGAGGTGGGCAATATGCCCTCCCGCGTTACCGCTGGGGATACTTAGAAGGTCTATGACTGCCGTGAAGATCGCCAGGTGAATAAGTTTCACCGGGCCGATCAGAAACACGTATATCTTGTAGTTCGGGTGATAAGTACACACGGCGAACACGATGGCCATGACGGATGCCGAGGCACCGATGGCCCACGACTGGTAACGTTCAAGCTCGAAAGCGGGAAACAAGGCGTAGGCAGCCATGTAAATGATAGCCCCGGTAATTCCCCCAAGGAGATACACTCCCGTGAGTTTCTGGCTGGAGAACGTGTTTTGAAAGATCGAACCGAACCAGTACAGCCAGAGCATATTAAACAACAAGTGTAGAAAACCGAACTGGGTGAACATGTAGGTAATTATCGTCCACGGCGTGTAAAGCAGGCGTTCCGGCAGTGCGGGAACACCCACGTAAGGCAACAGGAGTTGTTCGAATCCCCGTTGTCCGGCCAGTACGAAGAATACTTCCAGAATCTTAATGACGAGAAAAACACCGATATTGATATAGATCAGGCGGGTAAGTGCCGTTCCTTGTTTGAAGGAGTTCTTTATCCCATTCCAGATTCCACCTGAAAAATTCGATCCATACGCCCTGTTGTACATAACCTATCTTTTTCTAGTAAAACTTCTTGCTGTGTTTTCGCCAGTAAAGAATCAGGAAGAAACCGAAAAGCATACCACCCAAGTGTGCAAAGTGAGCCACGTTGTCACCTACCGAATTCTGTAAACCGAAGAACAATTCAGCGGCACCGTACAAAAGCACGAAATACTTCGCCTTGATGGGAATGGGAATGAACATCAAGTATAACTCGGTGTTCGGGAACAACATACCAAATGCCAGCAATATGCCGAAGACAGCCCCGGATGCCCCGATAGTCGGAACGTTGGTATAGGCCTGAATAATACTTTGCATGTAATATTCAGCCTGTCCGGCAAACTGCGAACTGGCAGGTGCGGCATTCCAGGCATCGACAAATTGCATCAATTGCGAAAGTAGCCTAGGGTTGCTCACGTGAGAGCGGACGAACTCGGCGAAGACTCCCGCGTCGGGAGTACTTTGGAATGCATAGAATTGTTCCTGCATATTGTGTAGCCCGTACCAGCTTACCAGCGAGTGGAGTGCGGCAGCACCTAATCCGGTAACAAAATAGTAAATAATAAAACGTTTGGTACCCCATACCGATTCTAGTATCCGGCCGAACATGAACACGGCAAACATATTGAAGAAAAGGTGAGTAAGCCCTTCTTGCGTGAACATATGCGTGATATACTGGTAGATCTGGAAATACTGGGATTGCGGCAAGTGCATTCCGAGTATATTGACAAGATCAACGTCCGATCGCTGGCCGATCATGTTAACGGCCAAGAAAACGAGTACGTTGATAATGATGATGATCTTTACTGCCGGGGTGATCCCGGCGAAGGGTCTATAATTGTTCATTGTTCAGCAGGTTTATTATTTTCCTTGTTTTCCGGTTTATTGTTTTTGTCTTGTTTACGTAACACTTTCGGTCCGTCCGGGCGATTTGCCGGTTTCTCGTTGGAACGATTACCCTGTTGGTTATTATTCCGGTTTTCGGGGCGGTGCTTGGGCCTGTTGCCTTGCCTGTTTTCGTTTCTATTCTCGTTCCTGTTTTCAGGCTTGTTCCCCGTGTTGTTGCCCGGATTTTCCTTGGGTTTATTCTCGTTATTCGTGTTGTTGTTCTCTTTCTGGTTGTTTTTCCGGTTATTACGGTTTCTGGAGTGATTTCGTTTGCCTTGATTTTGTTTTTTCTCGTCAAAACGATTCAAGCTTTCTTCTCCCACCCCGTCCGTGTAACCGATGTTCACTTGTTCTTCTTTTTCGACATCGACAGCTTTTGCCGGAATTTGACCCCGTTTGTTCATGGCGATGATCTCTTTCACGCGGGCAACGGATAGTTTGATCAACGTACCGCGTCCTTCTTTGTCGAAAGAGTAGGACATATTGCGACCGAAAATATCTGTTTTCTGGTGATAGAGCATACCTTCGCCCGTGTTCAGCCAAATATTGGTGGACGGGAAATCTTTTTGCTCGTCAATATAAGCATCGACTTCGTAATTCAGACAACATTTCAACTTACCACATTGTCCTGCCAGCTTTTGCGGGTTTAAGGAAATGTCCTGATAACGGGCGGCAGAAGTGGAAACGGAAATAAAGTTCGTGATGAACGTGGAACAGCATAATTTACGTCCACACGACCCGATTCCCCCGATACGTCCTGCCTCCTGACGGGCCCCGATCTGTTTCATCTCGATCCGGATGTGGAATGTTTCCGCCAGAATCTTGATCAGTTTCCGGAAATCCACGCGGTCATTGGCGATGTAGTAGAAAATGGCTTTTGTCTTGTCCCCTTGGTACTCCACGTCCCCGATTTTCATGTCAAGTCCGAGTTCGGCAGCGATAACACGTGAACGGATCATCGTGTCGTGTTCCAAGGCGATGGCCTGTTGCCATTTCTCGATGTCGTGGGGTTTTGCCTTCCGGTATATCTTTTTCAAGGGATTACGTTCCAAGTCGACTTTTTTCAGTCTCATCTGTTCCCGCACGAGTTCTCCCGTGAGGGATACAATCCCGATGTCGTGTCCAAGAGCTGCCTCCACGGCCACGATGTCCCCGATATTCAGTTTCAGGTTACTGTTGTTTAAATAAAAACCTTTCCTTGTATTTTTAAACCGGACTTCCACGATTTCAGAAGGAGTGCATCCTTCCGGGGTATCTTCCATCCAGTTATAGACCGTGAGTTTTCCTGCCAGCAGGCGGTGGTCAATCACGGGGACAACCTGTGGTTGTTGCTTTATATTTTTGTTTTCGGAGTTATTCTGTACTTCTTCTTCGTTTATCTCGCTCATACTGTATTAATTGAAAATTGAAAATTGAAAATTGAAAATGATGTGATATTTATTTTCGCTTTTCAATGGTTCAATTTTTAGTTTATATCTTTTAGTTTTTCATGTTTTTCACGGTCTGATGTTTTGCATCACCTTGATGCAGAGATCCGTGAAAATTATTTTCCCGTTCCCGTTCCGGATGATGTCGCTATATGCACGTTCAAATTCATCGAAAAGGGGAATAATATTGCCTTCATGAACGTAGGGAGAGAATCTCGTGGAGAAAGTTTTCTCCCGTTCAGTCATGTATACTATTTTTTCAATACCAAAGTTTCTGACAAAGTTTTCCCGTAACATACGGATGCAATGCATCAGGAAACTTTTTTGCTTTTCTCTTCCGAGAGAAGCGAGTTCATTGACAAATTCGTTGACGGGGAGCATTTTTCGTTCCCAGCAGAGACGCATCATCTGCACGAATTTCTCTTGATTGTAAACAGATTCGTCGGTCTCGTTCAGCATGCGGAGGGCTCTCAGCCAGCTACCGGATGCCACGTGAGCGACTTGATCGGCCGAGTCCCGGACCAGGTGTTTTTGAAGAACCAGTTGTTCTGCTATGTTTTCTTGGGTCAGAGGGGGTACCTTGATCCGCTGTGTCCGTGAGAGAATCGTGGTAATGATTTCTTCCGCGTGTTCGGTGACCAGCAGGAATAACGTGTTTGGATAAGGTTCTTCCAGTATCTTTAAAAGTTTGTTGGAACATTCCGTTTTCATCTTTTCGGGTAACCAGATGATCATGACCTTGTAGTCCGATTCGAAGGATTTCAGGTTGAGTTTCCGGAGGATGTTCCCGCTTTCTTCCGTGTATATCAAGGCTTGAGCGTTCTCGTCGGCACCCATGGCTCCCAGCCATTCTTCCATGTCCATGTATGGACTTTTGAGCAGAAGGCTACGCCATTCGTTGATATACTCGTCACTGATCGGTGTTTTTATTTTGGCAGATTTTACCACGGGAAAGACAAAGTGTAAATCCGGATGGATCAGTTTCTGCATCTTCTTGCACTCCGGGCAGATCCCGCAAGCGTCTTCATGTTTGTCGCCCGTGCAGAAGAGGTATTGCGTGAAAGCTAACGCCAGGGCAAGTGATCCCGCTCCCGTGTCACCGGAAAAGAGTTGTGCATGACTGATTCTTCCCGTTTGCAGGGAAGTAATCAGTCTTTGCTTTATCTCTTCATGTCCTATGACGTCTTTAAAAAACACCTTATTAATTTTAGATTTTAAATTTTAGATTTTAGATTCCAGCCGCACGAATCAACGCTTTTTTTTCGACAGGAATCATAAATTCATTCATTTGCAATTTTCAATTTTCCATTTTCAATTGAATGCCCAGTTCCTTGAATTGCTCCGGAGAGATTTCAGAAGGGGAGTCAATCATCACGTCACGCCCGGAGTTGTTCTTCGGGAAGGCAATCACGTCGCGGATAGAATCCAACCCGGCGAACATAGAGGCTAACCGGTCGAAACCGAATGCAATACCGCCATGAGGAGGCGCCCCGTATTTGAATGCACCCATAAGGAAGCCGAATTGAGCCTGTGCGGCCTCGTGAGTGAAGCCCAAGCAATCGAACATTTTGGATTGTAATGCCGAGTCGTGAATACGGATAGAACCACCACCGACTTCCACGCCGTTAATGACCATATCGTAAGCATTGGCACGTACTTTACCCGGGTCGGTATCCATTAATGGAATATCCTCCGGCTTGGGAGAAGTGAACGGGTGGTGCATTGCGTAGAAACGTTGGGTTTCCTCGTCCCATTCCAGCAAGGGAAAGTCTACTACCCACAACGGTTTGAAGACATCCTTATCCCGTAATCCCAGACGGTTACCCATTTCTAAGCGTAACTCGCACAATTGGGGGAGGGTTTTGAATTTCGGACCTACTAGAATCAGAATCAGGTCTCCCGCTTCTGCCTTGCAGGTTTCTGCCCATACCTTCAAGTCGCTTCCCGAGTAGAATTTATCAACAGAGGATTTGAATGTCCCGTCCTCGTTGTATTTCACGTAAACCAATCCTTTGGCTCCAATCTGTGAACGTTTCACGAATTCGGTCAACTCGTCCAGTTGTTTACGGGTATATCCGGCACATTTAGGTGCGCAGATAGCCCCGATATATTCAGCATCGTTGAACACGGCGAAATCTTTCCCTTTGGCAACGGCAGTCAAATCCACGATCTTCATCCCGAAACGAAGGTCCGGTTTATCACATCCGTATTGCTCCATGGCATCCATCCAGGTCATTTTTTCCAGTTTGGGAATATCCACGCCACGAACTTCTTTGAACAAGTGACTGATCAAACCTTCGAAAACTTCCAACACGTCTTCTTGTTCCACGAATGACATTTCGCAGTCGATCTGTGTGAATTCGGGTTGACGGTCAGCCCGTAAATCCTCGTCCCGGAAACATTTCACGATCTGGAAATAGCGGTCGAAACCGGAAACCATCAGCAATTGTTTGAAGGTCTGCGGACTTTGTGGCAAGGCGTAGAATTGGCCTTGGTTCATACGGGAAGGTACCACGAAATCGCGGGCCCCCTCGGGAGTACTTTTGATTAATACCGGGGTTTCTACCTCGATAAAGTTCAAGTTACTCAAGTAGTTCCGGGTCAATTGCGCCATACGGTGGCGTAATTCCAGATTTTTGCGAACGCAGGAACGACGTAAATCCAAGTAACGGTATTTCATCCGGATCTCATCCCCCCCGTCGGTTTGATCCTCGATCGTGAAAGGCGGTACTTCCGATTCGCTCAGAACATTCAATTCATTCACGATAATCTCGATGTCGCCTGTCGGTATTTTATTATTTTTGCTGGCTCTTTCGATCACCCTACCCTTTACCTGGATCACGAATTCACGTCCGAGCTTTGCCACGTTAGCTTTAATTTCTTCGGGAGCCGATTCCTCGACAACCAATTGGGTAATCCCGTAACGGTCACGAAGATCCACGAAAGTCATGGCTCCAAGTTTCCGTACTTTTTGTACCCATCCGCTAAGACAAACGCTTTCATTCACGTTCTCCATTCTTAGCTGCCCACAAGTATGTGTTCTATACATAAATTCTCAATTTTAATTCTGGCATAAACATTGTGCGAAAATAGTAAGAATTTGTCAGTTTAAGGCATAAATAATTGAAAATTGAAGCGCGGATACTGAAAATGAAGAGATCCGTGGGAGATCGACGGGAGTTGAGAGGGAGATCGATGCCTACGGGAAGTTGATAACGGTTTTTCCTAGGTATTAAAGACAATCTAATTAGTCGGGTTTAACTCGTGGGGGAATCGGCTTTGTCTCGTCTTTGGGGACCGAACTCCGTTTGAACTCGGATGTAATTCCTCTTGATTTTGGAAAGTTTTTTCAATATTATTCTTCCGATTTTGTGATGAAACGTGGACAATTGTTTATCTTTGAAATCTGAATGAAATGATTAATAATTTAACGGTGAATTACATTGATGTGATTATATTGCTACCGTTGGTATACGGGGCTTATAAAGGGTTTAGTCAGGGGTTGATTGTTGAGATGTCAACGTTATTTGCGTTGGTGTTAGGAGTTTTTATCTCGTTGAGATATGCCGTGAACGTGGAGGGCTTCTTGAAAGATTTCGTGGCTTTGCCGGAATCATACGCCTACTACATCGCTTTCGCCGTGACTTTTCTGCTGGTTATTATCGTGATGCATCTGCTTGGGAAATTGTTGACCAAGTTGATTGATATGGTTTCATTGGGACTGTTTAACAAGTTATTCGGGATCGTTCTGGGCGTGTTGAAAGCTGCTATCGTGGTATGCGTGGTGCTTTTCATCGTGAATGCGCTGGACGTTCGTTATGATTTTATTTCGGCAAAAACGAAAGGTGACAGCTTGTTGTACAAACCTTTTGTTAACTTTGCAAATGGCGTTTACGAAAGTGCGATAAAATAAACTAAAAACTAAAAGCTAAAAACTAAAAGATAAGAGTTGAAGAACTCGTAACTTATTAACTTATAACTCGCAAATGCGAATTAAAAATTAAGAATCGATGAATTTTGTTGAAGAACTAAGATGGAGAGGGATGATTCATAATATCATGCCGGGAACCGAAGAACAATTAGCAAAAGAACAAACGACGGCTTATGTCGGAATTGACCCGACGGCTGATTCGTTACATATAGGTCACCTCGTGTCGGTTATGATGATGAAACATTTACAGATGGCCGGGCATAAACCGATTTTCGTGATTGGTGGAGCAACGGGTATGATCGGAGATCCCAGCGGTAAATCCTTAGAACGGAATTTGTTGGACGAGGATACCATTCAAAAGAACATGGCGGGAATTAAAGTCCAGTTGTCCAAGTTTATTGATTTCAATTCGAGCGAGCCGAATGCGGCAATCATGGTAAATAATTATGACTGGATGAAAAACTTCTCTTTTCTCGATTTTATACGAGAAGTGGGAAAACATATCACGGTGAATTACATGATGTCGAAGGATTCCGTGAAAAAACGATTGAGTGCCGATTCAACTAACGGGATGTCATTCACGGAGTTTACCTATCAATTGGTGCAGGGGTATGATTTTTTGTATTTACGTCGTAATTATAACTGCCTGTTGCAAATGGGTGGTTCCGATCAATGGGGAAATATCACCACGGGGGGCGAATTGATTCGCCGGAAAGATGGTGGGGAGGCTTATGGTTTGACCTGGCCGTTGATGACCAAGAGTGACGGTAAGAAATTCGGAAAAACAGAGTCGGGTAACGTGTGGTTGGATCCACAACGGACTTCTCCATACAAGTTCTATCAATTCTGGCTGAACAGCACGGACGAGGACGCTGCCCGGTATATCAAAATTTTCACGATATTGCCACCGGCAGAGATTGATGCCTTGATTGCAGAGCATCAAGAAGCTCCGCATTTGAGAAAATTGCAGAAAGTATTGGCGAAGGAGGTGACTTGTTTGATACACGGGGAAGAAGCCTATGATTCAGCTTTGGAGGCCTCCCAAATTCTTTTTGGTAATGCAACATCCGATGCGTTGAAACGTTTGGATGAAGACACGTTATTGTCTGTTTTTGAAGGGGTGCCTCAATTTGACGTTGCACGAACTGATTTAGAGGCCGGAATTCATATCGTGGACTTGATGGCAGAGAAAACTTCCATGATGTCTTCAAAAGGAGAGGCTCGGCGTGCATTGAAGGGAAATGCGATCAGTATAAATAAGGAGAAAGTGCAGGATCAAGAATTAGTGGTTACTCCCGAATATTTGATCGACGGTAAGTTTATCCTTTTGCAAAGCGGGAAAAAGAATTATTTCTTGATTACGGTGAAATAAATCGGTTTATAAGGTTCATAAAGTTATAAAGTCCGTAAAGTCTATAAGGTCACGGGTGTCCTTCGGACTGTGTTTGTCTGCAGCTTAAGCTGCAGTGGATAAAGCGCCCCGCGAGGGGTCCATGAACTTTATAAACCTTACAAACTTTATAGACTTTATGAACGAAGGTGTGCTTTCGCACACCTTTTATTGTAATTGAAAATTAATAGGAACCGTGAAAGATACTCTCACCGGTTTCTGTCTTTGCTTTCCAGGAGTCCATTTTGGCATGGATTGAATGACACGAATGGCTTCCTTGTCTAGTGAAGGGTCCACGGACCTGGAGACCTTTACGTTTGAAACGCTACCGTCTTTCTCGATGACAAATTGTACAAAAACTTTACCTTGGATGTTGTTTTCTTGAGCGATCATCGGGTATTTGATGTGCTTGGAAATCCATTTCTGTACATTGCCTCCCGGGAATTTGGGCATTTCTTCAACAACCGCGAATACTTCGGATTCCCCGGAATATTCATCTCCATACCCGTATTCCCCTTCGTACCCGTTACCCGTGCCGCTAAAGTCGTAAACTCCGTGGTTGGCAACGTTGGCATCCACGTCCATGATATCCAAGTTGTCATCCAGATTTATTTCTTCATCTACGATCTCTATTAAGTCGGTTAACCGAGGTGCAGGAGGTGGTGGCGGAAGAGCTTGTTGCATTCGTTGGGTGACGGGTATGATCTCTTCATCCAATTGTTCTTCCGTGTTTATTACTATGAAGCCTTCTTCCATCTTCACGTCGACTTTCCACTCGAAAGCAAGGAATATGCAGGCTAATGCTACGATTAGTCCGATCTCGAAGAAGATTCCTTTTTTGTTTTCGAGGTTTGCCTTTGATGATTTCTTTACTTCCATAATGTTTATTTATGATGGTTAAGCTTATACCTCTAATATACAAAAAATTAGCCAGAAATCAAAATAAACGAATGGTTTTGTCAGAAAATAGGTGAAAGATGTATAATTATATATATCACTGATTTTCAGTATAAAAAAGGAGCGGCATCCGAATGTCGCTCCTGAAGGGGAAAGGGTCTGATTTCCCTGTTTTTTTGTCTTGATTGGCACCTTATTTTGTATCTTCGTCCATCTCGAAATCCTGGTATAAGAAATCGTTGAACGGGAAACGTGCCGAGTGAATGTCTTTGGCAATCTCGTATATCTTTTCTTTCAATTCCTCGATATTTTCTTTAGATTTAGCCGAGATGTACACGGTTTCTCCTTCCTGTTTGGACATCCACATTTGTTTCAAGTCCTCTAGGCTATAGTTTTTCCGCTCGATGGGAGTGAGATCATCTTCCTCCTTTTTCGTGTACGTGAAGGCGTCTATTTTATTGAATACTGTAATCGTGGGTTTAGAATTATCCATTAACTCACCCAGTGTTTCGTTCACGACCCGGATTTGATCCTCGAATTGGGGATGGGAGATGTCGACTACATGCAAAATGACATCTGCTTCTCTCACCTCGTCCAGTGTGGATTTGAATGATTCTACCAGGTGATGGGGAAGTTTACGGATAAAACCGACCGTGTCCGCCAGTAGTAGCGGGACGTTCTTTATGGCTATCTTGCGTACCGTGGTATCCAGAGTTGCGAAAAGTTTGTTCTCTGCGAATACTTCCGATTTGCTCAGGAGATTCATGAGCGTGGATTTGCCCACGTTCGTATAGCCCACTAAGGCTACTCGTACGAGTTTTCCGCGGTTTTTCCGTTGTGTGACCATCTGTTTGTCAATCTTGGTCAACTGCTCTTTCAAACGGGTGATTTTGTCCCGGATGATACGTCTGTCGGTCTCGATTTCACTTTCTCCCGGACCGCGAAGCCCAATACCTCCTTTTTGTCTTTCCAAGTGAGTCCACATTCCCGTCAGACGAGGGAGTAGGTATTGATATTGTGCCAGTTCAACTTGAGCTTTTGCTTCTGCCGTACGGGCTCTTTTGGCAAAAATATCCAAGATGAGGTTGGTACGGTCAAGGACTTTTCTGCCTTTTAGTTCTCTTTCCAGATTTCTGATTTGTGTCGGGCTTAGTTCATCATCAAAAATAATCAAGTCAATATCGTTATCTTCGACGTATGTTTTGATTTCTTCCAATTTCCCTTTACCGACAAAGGTAGCCGTTACCGGCTTATCCAAGTTTTGCGTGAATATTTTCACTGTTTCCGCTCCTGCCGTTTCTGCAAGGAACGCAAGTTCGTCTAAGTATTCACACATCATATCGTAGCTGATGTTTTCTGATTGTAGCGCTACACCTACAAGAATGGCTTTTTCTGCTTCTTTTTTCGTGTAAAAATATTCGCTCATAAATAGGAAAAGAAGGGGCTGACGATGATCGACAGCCCCTTGTTATAATTTAACATGTCTTATTTACTGTAACTGGAAGTTGATAGGTACAGTGTAAGATACTCGAACCGGTTTACCTCTCTGTTTTCCAGGTTTCCATTTCGGCATGGCTTTTACCACGCGGATAGCCTCCTTGTCCAAAGATGGGTCAACGGATCTGGCAACTTTCACGTCGCTAACACTACCGTCTTTCTCGATCACGAATTGTACGAAAACTTTACCCTGAATGTTATTTTCCTGTGCGATCATCGGGTATTTTACGTTCTTCGCAATCCATTTTTGTACACTACCTCCGGGGAACTGCGGCATATCTTCTACTACTTGGAAAATATCAGCTTCTCCGTCGCTCTCTTCTTCTCCCCAGCTGTCTCCGTCGTAATCGAAGTTATAATTATTCTTGTTTTCAACGTCAGCTTCAGCGTCGTCGATTTCAAGTTCCTCGTCAATACTTAATTCATCTTCCACGATCTCGATCAAGTCCGTCAATTTCGGGGCTGGAGGAGGTGGTGGGGGTGGTTTCATCATTTGTTGAGTAATAGGAATAATTTCCTCCTCAACCTGCTCTTCTTGGGTAATAACAAACCCTTCTTCTACTTTCGTGTTGGTCTTCCAGTTGAAAGCACTCAGTAGAATCCCTAGAGCTATAACAAAACCGATCTCAAGGAAAATGGTCTTTTTCCCTTCAAGATCTGCTTTAGGTGATTTTTTTACTTCCATGTTATTAGTTTAATATTATAGTTCTGTTTTTCTCACAATTTGCGTGGGTAAAAATAGTCAAATTCATAATAAACCGCAATATTTCTCCCCTTTTTTTTGAAGAAAATGTTAAAATGATCGCTAAACTTCATTAAAATCTTCTTAAAAGTTTGGGTTGTTGTTCATATCATGTTGATTTCATGTCGATGATGGCTTGGGAGAGGAAAAGTAAAAAAGGACAACCAATTTAAGGTTGTCCTTTTTCGGGATGTTCGTATTGTATGTAAATCACTGTATGTTTCTCTTATTTTAACTGGAATGTGATCGGGATGGTAAACCGAACTCTTACGGCTTTGTCCCGTTGCATTCCCGGAATCCATTTCGGCATGGCCTTAACCACACGGATAGCTTCTTGTGACAAATCCGGATCAGCGGAACGAACCACGTTAATGGAACTGATGCTACCGTCTTTCTCTACCACGAATTCAACAAATACTTTTCCTCCGATGCCCATTTCTGCACATCTTGCCGGGTATCTTAAATTTTTCCTAAGCCATTTGTTCAAGTCTCCGTTAAAACGAGGCATTTTTTCAACTGTAAAGAACGGAAGATCTCCCTCACCGGGATCATCACCCTCGTCATCATACCCGCTCTGCCAGTCGGTAGCCTTACCCGTTAAAGAGCCTTTCGTGTTTGCGTTATCATCAACAACGTCCATCTCATTTTCAAGATCCATCTCGTTTTCCACGACCTCGATGAAATCCAAAGGTTTTACGGAAATCTTGGGAAGTGGTTGTGAAGCTCTTTGTGGTACAAAAACGGGAAGAACTTCCTCTATGTCACTCGTCTCAACAGGAAACGTGATCTCTTTGGCCTCTTCCTGGTAGTATTTTGTCTCAAAGGCAAAAAACACCGTAGCCAAGGCTACAATAAAACCGATCTCGCGGAAAATAAACCGCTTGTTCTCAAGATCGGAACGGGATGTTTTCTTTGCTTCCATGACGTTTATCTTTAAATGTTATTTAAACGTTAATTTGATGTTTCAAAAATAGAAGATAAAAATGATATAAACAAGTTTTTTGCCGAGAAATGTGAATATTTTCTTAAAATTTTTACCCTGTAATTTTAAAATAACGTTAAGATGCCCGTGTTTATTAGGTTTTCTGGATTATTTGTTTTAGAAAAGAAAATAGTTGTCTCTAACTTTTTTACCTTTGTGTTATGATTGAAGTATTATTTATTCAAATTCCGGCAGGAGCTAATCGGGATAAAATGTTTGCTGGGTTACGATCTGTTGTGTCTAAAGAATGTTATGCCGAAGTCCTCGGGTATGGAAGCAAGGAAGTTGCCCTTCGCAGGTTGTTAGGAGAGGCATTGGTTCGTTTTGCTCTGAAAAAATATTGGAATCTGACCTCGGAAGATTATCGGATTGACCGGGGAGAGAAGGGAAAACCTTTTATTGTGGGCGTAGAAAATGTATTTTTTAATATTTCACATTCGGGGGATTACGTTGTTTGTGCCGTGTCCGACCGGGAGATCGGTATTGATATTGAAAAACGGGCAAAAGCTCGTATGGAAGTTGCGGGACGTTTTTTTCACGGGGAAGAGGTGGCACAATTGAAAATGTTGGAAGAGGATAAACAAGATCAATTATTTTTTAATTACTGGTCTGTGAAGGAAAGTTTTTTGAAATATATAGGTACCGGATTGACCCGCCCGTTGAATAGTTTTATTGTTTCGTTTTCCGGGGGAGATGTGTCTTTATTTGAAGGGGAAAATAAGTTACCGCTGTACGTGTATGCCTGTCCGGTAGATGATGGATACGCCTGTCATGTCTGTTGCGAGTACGAAGAATTAACGGGGATACATGAAATCTTTTTAGAAGAGATCACCGGGTGTTAGATGATCTCTTCGTGGGGTTATTACTTGATGCGTGTGATTATTCTTTCGACTTGTTTTGTTTGAGTCGGTTGGAGTTTTTTGCAGATCTCCTCCAAATAAGAACAAGCTTTCTCTTTCTGTTGTTGATTTGCTATTTGTTGGAATCCTTGGAGTTCTTGCAACACGTTCATTTGTTCTTTGGTATCTGTAATCCGTTCGGGTAGATCCCGTAATACCGTGAGAATTTCAAGTATCCTGTCTTTTTGCTTGTTGTCGATTATTTGGCGGAATACCATACAATACCTTAGTGAAAGAACTCCTTTATAATGGTCTTTTTCAAAAAGTTTAAGGTCAGCGATGCGTTTCTCGAAGTCTATTCCCATTGATTTAAAGATACGGAATTCTTCTAAATAGGCCGACATGATTTTCTCTTCGACTTCTTGCTGTCCGATTTGTTTGCTAAAAGCTTTTCGATTGTCAACCAGATAGCGGAATAGAGGGGTGTCGACATTTGTTATTTCTGTTTTAATGAGGGACCAATTTTCTGCTTCGCATAGTTTTTTGACTCCCAGTTGGGGCATCGTTTCTCCCAGAACGATTTGTAGTTTTTGTTTATCCTGTTTTTGCAAAATAGTTATATATTTTTTTAGAAATGCCTGCTCCCGGTTTCCTTCGGCGTACTCCTTGTTTAATTCTGTCAGTTCGATTACGTTTTTGACTTTTTGTACGAAATTATCTTCAGGCTTTGACACGGCTCCCCCGTCCATGCGGCAATAGAGACTTCCGTCATGGTTGATGAACAAGTATGTCGGATAGAATTGTACGTTGTATTTTTGAGCAATATCAATCCCTTCTCCCTCCTGCATATCTTTCATGATGCAGATATAGTTCTTGTTGAAATATTCCCCGCATTCTTTTAACGGGAAAATAAATTTGACCATGTATTTGCATGGTCCACAGGTTTTCGTGTAACAGTCAATGAATAATTTCTTCCCGGTTGTTTTTGCTTTTGCCAAGGCTTCCTGAAAGGTTAGATCCTCGAAGTTCGTACCTTCTTGAGCAATGCTGTTGCTGGCTAGAAGAAGTAATAAGCTAATGATAGAAATAAATTTCATGGTTATGATTTTAAGATGTTTTGAATTAAGTCTTTCATTTCTTTGTCGGGACTGGGGGCAAATACGGTGATGATTTTTCCTTCTTTGTCTATGATGAAATAACGAGGTACTCCTACTATTTGATAATCTGTTTCAAAATGAGAATCACCTGTGGGAGAGATAATAAGATTTATTAATCCGGTCATGTTGTTTTCCTGGATAGCTTTTAACCACTTATCCCGGGTTCTTTCTTGATCAATAGAAACTGTTAGGAAAATAATGTTTCCATTTTCTTGAAATTCATTCTTTAGTTGAATGAATTTCGGCATTTTTTCAATGCAACTGCAACACCACGTGGCCCATACGTCTACAACGATGACTTTGCCTTTAAAATTACCGAATGTGTAGATGTTCCCATCCGAATCTTGTAATGAAGATAATGGTGCCGGTTTGCCTTGGCCCAAGAGTTCATATTGCGTGTATAGTTTTAATATTTCAAGTTTTAAGGGAGAGGATTCTACATGTGATTCTATGATTGGGCGTAGTTGGGCAATTTCTTTTGTACAGCCATTGTTTTGAAGAAGGAATTTTATTTTTTTCAGATAAATCTCATGTAACAATTTATTGTCACCGGAAAAGATTTCATTTAGTTTCGTGTAGTCATTATGATTGAGGGCTCTTGTGGGAAATTGTGTCGAGATGGTGATACCGTCTCTTGCTGCATCAAAAGACTCTCCTTCTTTTAAGGCGAGAATCATGTAATAATAATTCGTGAATTCTTCTGGAGAATTTTGTTGCATGAATGTGATAACCGAGGAGTCATTTAACACTATGGGTGAAATTTCCTGAAGTAAAAGTTGAATATCTTCTTTTTCTCCTTTACTGCAAATGATGTATTCTCCGCTTTTTAGAGTCATAAAGCAATTATTTATGGTAGTAAATGCTGCCGTGTTTGTTCGTTTGGTATTATTGTGATAAGTCTCGATAATATCTTTGGCGGAGGCAAAATTCTTTGACCATTCTTGCTTTAGATGCTGATATGCATTGAGGTTTTGTGCAAAAAGAGGAAAATATAATAGTTGCAGGAAAATTAAAATTTTTATCTTCATATCTTGTGTGAGATTATGCTTTTTTCGAGTTACTCCAACTCCCCTCCCGTGTAAGGAGAGGGGAGTTGTGGTGTGGGATTCGTAATTAACGAAAGGACTTTTGACGCACCTTATTTCTTAGGTCCTTTGGCTATTCCTTCGAGATCAATGTTGTAATTGTTTTTTATATGGTTTACCACGATTTCATATCTTGAGTTGACAAGAGGATATGTTTCCGGAGAATATTTTGCTTGAAATTCTTCTTTCGTGTAAAACATGGCTGCTCTTATGTAGGATAGATAGTCTCTATACGGATAGGCTTTTGTGTCCCAACTTGCATTTGTATATTCGGATATACTATACGGCGAGCTTTCTTTACTAAAATCTCTGGCAAGAATGTTAATAAAACCTCGAGTTAGATAATAATCTGGCTTGTCTTTTTGACTGTTCGTAATTGCAGTGATGTAGTCAATTCCTTGTTTGAAACTATCCGGTTCATTTATTACTTTGTTTTGTAAAGCCGCTTCAAACATTAGATAAAGTAATGTTGCTCTTTTGATTTTTAAATCTTGTGAATTAGGATGAGCAATTTGATCGGCAGTGAAGCTAATTGCCCAATAATCAAAACCGTCTGTTTTTAATCCTACAAAATTACGGTTCCCCGTTCCGGTCCCCGTTCCGGTCCCTGTTCCGGTTCCCGTTCCGGTCCCTGTTCCGGTCCCTGTTCCGGTTCCTGTTCCAGTTCCGGTCCCTGTTCCGGTCCCTGTTCCGGTTCCTGTTCCAGTTCCGGTCCCTGTTCCAGTCCCCGTTCCGGTCCCATTGGGATCCTCTCCCGGGTTCAATCCTCTTAAATTATCCAGCATATATATTTTAGCTGGTAACACTAGTTTAGCAATTTCCGGAGTTACATAATTGAGAACATGATTTTTGAGAAAGTCGACGTAATACGGTGTTTGTTCGTCTGTTAAATCATTCCCATAATATAATTTTCCTGTACCCAAGGATGTCCATTTGCGATTAAGGTCTTGGGGGGTAATACCTTTGTATAGTAAATATACCCCATAAACATCGTGAATGTCCTTGATTTCTTTATCCCACGAATTGTTTCCTTGAGGGAATTCAAGTCGTAAAACCGAATAATTACCGGAAGGGGTAACATCACCTTCATTGTAACAGGAGGTTAACATGAAGATACTGCTTATAGCTATTAACAATATGATCTGTTTCATGGCATACTATTTAATTAAAGGTTAATACCGTTGCGTGGTGCGGGGGCCAATGGGTTTTGTTCTAGTAAATTATTCAATTCCAAAGCATCGGGTGGTAATGGAATCGTGTATCCGGGATCATGTTCTTTGAGCGTGTAAACGAGCGTTGATTGCGCATCCGGGTACCATGTGTGTTGAATTTGTGGCATTCCCCAACGGCGTAAATCAAACCAGCGATGATCCTCAAAGCAGAGTTCTCGGCGTCGTTCGTTATGTATAAATGTAATTAATTTCTCGGGGTCCGTGATATTCTCGTTTTGATAATTTAAAGGAAACCGGAATCTTCTAAATTCATTTAGTGTATTTAGGGCTTCTTGTCCGGCATTCGCTACTCCGGCTTTGTAAAGCATGGCTTTTGCCTCGCAGAAATTCAAGTAAGCTTCCGACAATCGAAGACTTCTACCAAAAGCATCATTCGCTGCAACCGGTTGATAATATGCCTTAGAACTTACGTTTATTTTCCCGAAAGCTGAGGGCATTGCTTCAAGCTCGTTATCTTCATTGATAATTTGAAATTTACTACGAATGACGTAACGTTCTTTACGCAGGTCGTTTTCTGTTTCGTCAAAACAATTCATGAGTTCTTTCGAGGCTCTAAAAAACGGATGGTCATTTGTTGAGACACTTACGTTGTAAACATATTTAGTTACATCTGTAATATTTCCGTATACCCAAATAACTTCGCTCGATGTCGTGTAAGAGTGATAGTTTATGTAAGAGGGGATACTAGGGTCTTCTTCTGAGTATGTTTTGATTGTGTTCAAATCCAATAAATGAAAATTCCCGTTTGTAATGACATGATTTGCGTAGGTTGCGGCTTTTTCCCATTCTTCCATGTATAAATAAGCTCTGGAAAGAAGGAGATGAACCATGGGAAGGCTGGTTCTTTTGTTGGGTTGCCATTGTTGAGCGCTCGGTAAGGTCTTGTATAAGCGTTCGGCTTCTAGAAGATCTTTTATAATTTGAACATACACTTCTTCTACGGTGTTTCTCTTCAGTTCGGATTCCTCAATACCACTATTTAACTTCAATGGAACACCTAGCGCTGTCTTATCGTAGTTGTAAGGGGCTCCGAATATGTTGATTAAATTGAAATAAAGGAATCCGCGAAGAGCTAAAGCTTGGGCTTTTACAGAATTGATAGCATTCTTGTCATCGTTTATATCATCAACATAGTCCAGAATAGCATTTGCTCCTAATATCAAGGCATAATAAGAGCTATAAAGGTTTGTGTATTTCTCCCCGGCAGTACCCATAATGTCATACATATTGGATTGCCAAGTGTAAGGAGCATACCATCTGTTTGCATCTGAACCGACTTTCACTCCTTGATAAGGAGCTGGAGCGATATCGTCATCCAACAGATGGAGAAATACATTTAATTCTGTAATACCGTTACGTGGATAAGCTTCTCCAAGTAAAAGTTCACTTAAGGAGTTGGCGTCTTTGGGAACAAATTCACTCTTGGATTTGGGTTCGAGAAAATCTCCACAACTTCCAAGAATTAGACTTACAATGCAAAGAAATATAATTCGTTGTTTCATAATGTTATCTTTAAAATCCTACACTTAAACCACAAGAAAAGATCTTGGGCATGACACTATCTCCTAACTCCGGGTCGAATCCATTGAAACGATTACTGCCAATGACGAATGGATTATTGAGGTTTGCACTAATCGAACAATTGGTGGCTCCGAATTTAGAGCATATCCGGGGTGGCATATTCCACGATACTGAAATTTGGTTACATCGTAAAAAAGAGGCATTAACAACCATTGCATCGGAATTTGCCCACATGGAGTAAATGGAATTGGATTGTGTTCCGTCAGGAAGTTGTATGTTATATACGTCTTCGACGGAAGTGTATAAAGCCGGGTAAATCGTGTGTTTTTCATCGCCGGGTTTTTGCCACCGTTTTAGCAGGTCTTTCGACAGGTTATGGTAAGGGGCCGGAAGTTTCCCGTAGTTGAAATTTGCATAAGGATTCGGAAGGCGTTTCTTGGCACCAAGTAACACGGAAAAATCGACACCTAATGACAGGCTCTTGTAGCGTACACGTGTGTTGACTCCACCCGTGAAGTAAGGGTCCTTTTGACCGGAATATACCAGAAACGTGGTAGGATCAATATCGGGATCTATTTCATCGAAACCAATCCGGTTGAAGGTTGGATAACCTGTTTGCGGGTCAAGTCCGGCAAAAGAATACGACCAGAAGGCACTTAGTGGATACCCTTTCTTTAATAAACGGTCACTACTGCCGGTAAGGAAATTATCTTTCGTCAGTTTATCTGCTTTTATCCGGACATCATCGTTTTGAGCTTTATTCCAGTTTTTGGATGCGTTGATACCGATGGTCCATGCGAAATCTTTTCTTTTGTAAGGGGTTAAATTTATAGAGTATTCAATCCCGTGATTATGGATCCGACCTCCGTTTAATTTCATGGTTGCCATACCGTATTCTTGTGCAATATCCTGGTTGATAATGGCATTTGAGCGTCGTCCATAATATTCGAAACTCATGGTGATACCATTAAACAATTGCATGTCTAACCCTAAGTTCCAAGTTTTTGTGCGTTCCCATTTTAACAGGGGGTTGGGCAAACTGGATATGGTCAAGTAATATTCGTCATAACCTCCTATAATTCCCCGGTACTGGGCAATGAGATCAGGGCTTACGGAATTTACAACATTTCCTTGAATCCCGTAGGTCGCGCGTAAATTCAGTTGGTTGAGCCATGGCAGGTAGTTTTTTATAAATTCCTCCTCGGCAATTCTCCAAGATATACCGAAGGAATATGTCGGGTCAAATTGGTTGTTGGCATCTTGCCCGAATCTATTAGATGCGTCTGACCTTATGTTGGCATTGAATACGTAGCGATCTTTTAAAGAATAGGCTAACGTAGCAAAAAATGACACGAAATTATTGGTAATACTTGTGTTTGCCCATCCTCCTTGGTAGAGTTTATCCAGCGCACCCCAGGAAATAGGGACGACTCCGCCAACGGGAACAATTTCTGTCGGCTTGGAGGGAGAGACTAATATCTCGCCTCGTTCGGGAACGTATCCCCAAACCGTGTTTGTGTTATTTTTGTTTGCTTCTGAACGGATTTCCATTCCGGCCATTGCGTTGATCCGGTGGAATTCGTGAATGGTTTTGGAGAACACGATTTTGTGTTGCATATTGTACGAGGTATTGTTTGTCTCGTTTGTGGCCAGTTCACCTCCGAATGGTAATAACGCTGCTTTGAATTTGGCGGAACCGGATGACTCTGAGCCATAAGCATAACCTCGATAGTTGCGTTCAATGTAGGATGTTTTCTCTCCTGCAAATGATTCCGAATTATTCAGGTTGAAAGCAATACTTCCCACGAATTGGTATTGAAGCCAGGTAACAATATTCCAATTCACGTTAAGTGACATATTTACGTTTTTTGCTTTATTTTTAGAGTAACTGTTTTCCATCTCGTTCAAGATGTTGTAACCGTATTCAAGTTGCCCGGTTCTATTTAGTTTGTACTCGTAGTATTGTTTATAAGATACCCGATCTCCGTTTTCATCAACAAAAGGAATTGCCCGGCTGGTTTGTTTTGCGTAAGTTTCAGGACTAACTCCCGGTCCATATCCTTTCCTGTCAGTAAATGAATTACTTAGATTGAAATTAACAGAAAGAGATTCCAGTAGTTGGGCGTTGACATTCAATCGAGCGTTAAACTGTGTCATGTCATCACCTTTTTGCGTTCCGTGGCTTGAAGAGTAGCCAAAAGAAGCATTGTATGTCACTTTCTGGGAACCTCCGGTAATGCTTAAGTTATGAGAATGACTGACAGAATTTCGACACAGGATGTCAAACCAATCAGTGTTACACGTTTCCAAGTATTCCATCTGTTTCATGAAATTTTCTTCGCTGATTTGGCGATTATTGTACATGGCCATTAACCCTTCATAGGTATATATTTGAGGAAGAGGATCGCTCTGGTACCTGATTCCGGCGTCATAAGCTTCTTTACTGAATTGAATCCTTTCTTTGGAGTTCATGAAGTTGAACATCCCGTAGTTGGGACGGGCTCTAAATGATAAATTCGTTGAATAACGAATGCTTGTTCTCTCTGCGCTCCCTTTCTTCGTGGTAATCACGATGACCCCGTTGGAAGCTTTTGAACCGTAAATAGCCGTTGCGGATGCGTCTTTTAAAACAGTGATTGTTTCAATGTCAGCAGGATTTAACCATGATATCTGGTTCCCGATCAAGTTTTTCATATCTTCCGTTACAGCGGAGCTGGCATCAATGGGGAGTGGGTCTGGCTGGATGATACCGTCAACGACCCATAGCGGATCCGTGTTTCCGAAAATAGTGGAAGTTCCGCGGATCGTGATTTTAGGTGAACTACCTATACGAGAAGAAGAATTGACGACAACCATTCCCGGAATCTTCCCTTGTAACATTTGGTCGATAGAATTGTATGCCGGCATCATAATATCTGCGGCTTTTACTGTCGTGTAAGAACCCACCATGTCCCGGCGATTGATGCTTTGATAACCTGTCACCACGACTTCATCCAGTTGGGCCTCTTCTGGCTCCAGGATTATCGTCACGGGTTTCCCGGCCATGCAGGAGACCTCTTTCGTTTGCATACCCACGAACGAGAAAATAAGAGTTTGTTCTTTTTGTTCATTTAACGTGATCGTGAAATTTCCGTTTACGTCTGTTGCCACGCCCGATTTTGTTCCTTTAATAATTACCGTTACCCCGGGGAGCGAGTTGCCGGCTTGATCGACGACTTTGCCGGTGATCGTGTGTGTCGAAGTCGTGGGAGATGTTTCTTCCGTCTCTTTCACGACGACCACCCCTTCCACCATCGAATAGGTTAAACCGAAGTGTTTCAGTACGGTTTCAATAGCTTCGTTTACAGGTACATTTTTCAGTACGAGGTCTTTACATCTTTTATCTTTTACTTTTTCCAAGTTGTAAAGAAATTTTACCCCGGTTTGTTGCCGAAAAGAATTGATCGCTTCGACAAAAGAAACTTCTTTGTAGTTCATGTTTACCGCTTTGCCTTGTGCTTTTAAGTTCGTATGACACGTAAGCAAAACAAATAAAAACAGAAAGCTTGCAAGAACCTGCATGATTCTTCCTTTTTTTTTCATAATTTTGAGACGTTTAGTTATATAAATTAAACCATATCAAACCGGATTTTAGTTGGCGCTTGGTCCGGTTTGTTTTTTTATAAACCTACTGTTAAAGTATTCCCTTTTAATGTTAGTTTTACATCAGCACTTTTTTCGAACATCTCGATGAAAGTTATAATATCCTTGAAACGACTGAGGTCTCCCGAAAAATGCAAATCTTTTACCTCTTCATTCGTGTAGAAAATGTGAATATCGTACCATCTGGACAATTGTTCCAGAATATCTTCCATCCTCATTTCCTCAAACAAGAACATACCGTCTTTCCAGCAAGTGAAGTACTTGGTGTCCACCGTTCTTAACTTACTTTCTCCGTTCCCGTTGACCGATAATTGTTGATCGGGAGCAAGGATAATGCTTTTACCATCCGGTAGATCACAAGATACTTTTCCTTGTACTAACGTGGTCACGAGTTTCTCTTTCCCCGGATAGTTACACACGTTAAATTGAGTACCGAGAACCGTGATGTTTCCTAGGGATGTCTTCACGATAAAAGGTTTGCCTTCTTGTTTTGTAACTTCAAAAAAAGCCTCTCCTGCCACGGAAACTTCTCTCGTGTCACCCGTGAATTGGATCGGATACCTTAATTCAGAATCGGCATTCAGCCACACTTTTGTCCCGTCTGCCAACACTAACGAGTATTCCCCTCCCCGGGGAACAACCAACGTGTTATAGAGGGGTGCCGTTTGCTGTTGAGCCTGTTCGGTATCATACCGTAGTCCCATGGAATCGATATGAATGTTAATCCCGTTTTGTTCGTCGATTTTCACGGAGTCTCCTTTCAATTCAATTTCCAGACCATCATGTTTAATCAAGAAAGCTTTACGTGTTCCCGGATGTACTTCGGTAAGAAAGAGTTCATCTGGGGTAGGTGTCGATTCGGGAAGTTGCTGGAAATACAGGAATGTCCCTGTTCCGATTAGGATAATAATGGCGGCTGCAATTTTTAATAAGCCGGGTGACACCCATCTTTTTCTTGGTTGAACAACTTGCTGGTAGGCCTTTAGGTAATTGAAGCGTTGTTGTTCCCGAAGTTTTTTGGAAACGTAACCCTTCTCTTGCAGTTTATCTGCAAGTTGTTTCAGCATATTGTCATCGATAGGTTCTTCCGTGTGTTCTGTGATCTTTTTTAATAGCCACTCGGTCTTATCTGATAATGCATTCCATTTCATCGGATTCGATTTTTATGCGTTATTTTATCTATAAATCCGAAAGTGCTATATGCGGGTGACAGCTAGAGTAATTTTTTTTACTTTAATATTTCCAGAATGTATATGAGAAGTAAACTTTGTTTTAAATTTTCTTTGAGAAACACGTAGGCTCTTTTCTTTTGCGTTTTTACCGTGTTGATGCTGATATTCAGTTGGTCGGCAATCTCTTGCACGGTCAACCCGTCAATACTCAATAGCAAGATGTTTTTACGTTGTTCCGGTAATTGATCAATGACCACGTGTAATTTGCGAATAAGCTCTTCTTCGACGGCTTGGTAGAAATCAACATCTTCAACATCGTCTTGTTCTTTGCTCCATCTTTGTAATCTTTGATTATCGACATTCTTATCCCGGAGATATTTTAAAGCGTTATTGTGTACCGAACGGTATAGATAAACCGAGAGGGCTTTCATCTCTTGGAAATGGAGCGAAGAATTCCAGATGGAGATAAAGCATTCTTGAACGATGTCTTCCGCCACGGTTTCATCTACAACAATTTTAGTCGTGTAATTGCATAGAGTCCCGTAGAAATAGCGATATAGCTCTTTCCATGCATCAGATTCTTTCTGATTTATCCCTTTTAAGAATTTCTCTTGACTTGACACGGTGTGATTTCCAATTGTTTTTGCAAATAAACAAAAACTTATTGAAATAAAAAAGTTGCGGCCCCATGCACGGGCCGCAAAAGTCTAATCTTGGATGGTCTCTTTGATAAAATCTTCCATGTTGGAAGACTGGAGAGGAGCTTGTAATTCTATGATCTTTCCAGCGGGATCAATGAAAATAAATTGAACCATGCTGGCAGCACTGTAATGACATTTCTGTAAAAAATGTTTATCGAATCCCGCGTAAAGATGGGTCCCGACTTGTACTTCCTCGTTTTGTATGGTTTGGACCCAGTTGTCTTTTTTATTCTCAATAGACAAGTTAACCAAAACGATGTTTTTCTTTTTAAATAGAGGTTGTAGTTTTTTCAACTCGGCAAATTGTTGTATTGCGGGGCTGACACATGGCCACAAATAAAGGCAAACATATTTGCCCTTGAAGTCTTTAAGGGAGAATTCTTTATCTGAAATATCAACGGCTTTAAAATCCGGAGTAGGTTGTCCGGGGGAAACTGCGGCCCAACTATCATACGTCTGCTGGTATTGGGCAAGTAATTCTTTGTCTGTCACGTGTTTCCGGTAGAAAGCATCCAGTTCAGTACTTTTCTGAATTCCGGCATCCTTGATATAATTGTTGGCAATAATGGTGAGTAAATTCTGTTTAACTTGTTCATCTTTGGTGTTATTGTTGATGTACTCCATTTGTTTCATGGCTTTTTCGTAGGGAGTACGAATAGGCGTCTTACGACTCATGATGAATGTGGGAACTTCGGTCATGAGAGTGCGATATTGTGATAGGCACAATGAATTTAGGTCTTCTTCCAACCAAGCTTTAAGCTCGTTGTAATAATCATCTCCCGGGGTATATTCAATCTTTGCCATATAGGGGTGCATCCGGGGATAGTCAAGTAATGACAAGCCCAGCATGTATTTAATCCGATTCTTTTCGAGTTTCACGAATTTACTGCTTTCCTTTGTCAAGGCTGGTGTCAGGCTGTCTAACAATTGTTGATTCTCCTTTACTTTCTCTTTCAGCAATTTCACAAAGTCTTTTATGTCTAAAGCGAAGTCCTTGTTTGCGGGCCATGATATTTTCACGTTCTTCAAGTAATCGGCAATGTTTTCTCGCACTCCCTCCATTTTTAGTGTTTTCTTCATGCTTTCTCCGTCAAAGGATAGTTGGATATGATCTCCTTTTTCGGCATAAATCGTCTTCTGCTCGGCAAAGCCGTTATGGAGAGTTAAGTAGATCGCATCCATATCTTCGATACGATATTCTGCATGTCCTTTGGCATCGAAATCCATACCAATCATGGACTCTTTCAAGTAGGAAATGACAAAACCCATTTCCGGGATTTTCTCCACATCTACGGAGAGCGTGATGTTGTTTTGACTTTTTGCAGTATGAGTACAAGAGGTTAGTGCGATTAGAAAAATAATAAACTTACATTTCATGTTACAAGTTTTAAATTTACAATGATTTTACGATCACAGAACACGTTATTAAATCCGGAACGGGTGGTTGCGGGTGACAGTGTTTATAAAAAAAATGAAGACCGGCAAATAGTTATTGCTGGCCTTCATTTTTTATAATGAACTTACGGGTTCTTACAAAAGATCGTGTTTGTACAAGTATTCCGCTATCTGCACGGCATTCGTGGCAGCGCCTTTGCGCAGGTTGTCGGAAACTACCCACAGATTGAGGCTGTTGGGTTGGGAGAAATCCCGGCGTAAGCGGCCCACGAAGACTTCGTCTTTCTCGTTGGCGGTGATGGCCATCGGGTAAAGGTTCTGGGCGGGATCGTCCTGCACGATGATACCTTCTGAATGGGCGAGCAGGTCACGAAGTTCGTCAAGGTCGTAATCTTGTTTGAATTCGATGTTTACACTTTCGGAGTGTCCGCCCATGACGGGAACCCGTACGGCCGTGGCGGTTACTTTAATCGTGTCGTCATTTAATATTTTGCAGGTCTCGTTGACCAGTTTCATTTCTTCTTTTGTGTACCCGTTGTCGGTGAATGAGTCGCAGTGCGGCAGACAATTCCGGTCGATAGGGTGAGCGTATGCTTTTTTCACCTCCCGGCCTTCCCGTTCGCCTTCGAGCTGGTTGATTCCTTTCAAACCGCTTCCGGTCACGGATTGGTACGTGGAAACGACGACTCGTTTGATCCCGTATTTTTTGTGAAGGGGTGCCAACGTAACGAGCATCTGTATTGTTGAGCAGTTCGGGTTCGCGATAATCTTATCTTCTTTGGTTAAGGTGTTTGCGTTGATTTCGGGGATCACCAATTTTTTCGTCGGGTCCATTCTCCAGGCTGACGAGTTGTCGACCACGGTAATTCCGGCTGCGGCGAATTGGGGTGCCCATTCCAATGAGGTCTCTCCCCCGGCAGAGAAAATAGCGAGTTGAGGTTTCATGTTGATCGCGTCCCGCATACCCATGACCTTGTAGTTTTTCCCCTTGAAGGTAATTTCTTTGCCTACCGAACGCTCGCTGGCTACCGGTATTAACTCTGTTACCGGGAAGTTTCTTTCTTCCAGAACCTGCAACATTTTTCTTCCGACTAATCCTGTTGCTCCTACTACTGCTACTTTCATCGTGTATAATTTGATTTAATGATTAGATTCCCTTTTCGGGAGTCTTTTTATGAGTTAGGTTATATTAACGCCTCAAAAGTAGTGAATAAGCATTGCTTGAACAATAGGGGGATGTTATTTTTTCAACAATCATACGGGATGTTAAATTCTTAACTCTTTTAATCATCTAGTCATAAAATCACTTAATCGGAAATCATAGAATCACTCAATTGAATAGTCCATTCCCCTTTTGAGAATCATCTCTTTATCTTGTTTCTTCAACCCGACCTCGTAATAGTTCACGGGTTGGTCGTGGTCTCCGAGGTACATGCGTGGTCTCCGGACAAAACCGGGATTGACGAGCGAGTAAGTGGAGTCAAAATAAGGGGTCTGAATCTCGGCCATATTCAACAGGGTATGGAAGATTGAGGCGTTCGAAGAAATGGGGGCGCTACTATTGTAACGTGCAACCTCGTATTTTTCTGGTCTGGCATCAATGTAATTTTCCGAGAACCACATCAGGAATGGAATGTGTATCTGGTAATAGGTCGGGATCGGTGAGGCGTGCAGGAATCTTTTCCGGCTGTCGTCCAGTAAATCCTCCCCGTGGTCCGGCGAGTAAATCATGGTGGCATCAGCTCCCGAGTTCTTCAATATCCCGATCAGGCTGTGCAGGAAGTAATCCGTGTACAGGACGCTGTTGTCGTAAGCGTTGATGAGCTGGTCCTTGTTTTTGTACTCGACTTCCGTGGCGTTGGCCGGTTGAAATTTGGCAAATTCTTCCGGGTAACGCTCTTTGTAGTTGAAGTGCGACCCGTAGGTGTGGAAGACAATGAATAGGTTCTCGCTCAATGAATCCACGTATTGCTGTATCAACGGGAGCATTTCTCCGTCGAATTTATTGACCGTGATTAATCCCCCGTCGGCTTGAGGACGTACATTGACATGAATGTCTGCCTCCGCGGCAAAGTAATCCGTGAATGATCGGTTCGGTGTCTGGTTTGACAGGAATATTGTTTTAAACCCGGCCTCTTTGAAGGCAGTTACGATGCTTTTATGCGTGTAGAGGTACTCGTAGTGGCAAGCGTCGGCGGCGGACAGAATGAGTGGTACGCTTTTGTGTGTCGTGTTAGATTGTGTTAAGGCATCTTTGTATAGTACCAGATTATCCTCGTTTTTCAATAACGGGTTGGTTTCCCGCTGGTACCCCCACAGTTCCCAGTTTTCAGCCCTTCCGGCCTCCCCGATTACCAGCACGTATATTTCCCGGCGTTGGTGAACGGAATCACGGGTGGCATGATAGACGAAATCTTTCGAGGTGACGGGATAGTTCATGCTGCGGTTCCATTTCACTCCCGCGTAATACAAGTTATACATCACGTTTGCCGGGTATATATCTGTTTTTACCTCGTAGGTGTTATCCCTGTGTTTCTCGAAAGCGACCAGTCCGGAACCAATGATAAAGAAGATGATTCCCCACGTGATCATGTGCTTGCGGAACACGGCAGTACGTTTCACTTTATGGTGTACGGCAATAGAGGCCAGCACGATAACAGGGATATAAAGGACGCAGACAATGATAATGGAGGGCCATATATTTCCCAGCAATTCCCCGGCCTCGGAGGCGTTCGTGGTGGGTAGGTTCAGGAACATATCAACAGCGATGACCGACTCTCCGAAGAGATAGAACAAAACGAGCTGGAAGGCGTGTAAGATCAGTACCGGAATCAGTATCAATTGCATGAGGCCCGCCCGTTTGAACAGGGAGAACACGACCATGTAAACACCAAGTGGTAGTAGGATCAAGATCGTTTTGCCCAGTCCGGAGAGAGGTTCCGTGAAAAGCAAGCAGAAATTCGGGACTAAATTCAACACGATAAAGAGCCAAAACAGTAATCTTGGCTGTTTCACGAAATTCACGATCCCTTTAGAAAGCTTCGTTAATACCGAAGTAGAATGCGCTGACGCCTTTGCCGAATCCATAATCTAATCTTACGTTTACTCTGTTTTTAAATTCCCAGCGATAACCTATTCCGTAGGTCGGCAGGGTTTGTTTCCACTTGAATTTGTCCATGTCGGGGAACACGTTTCCGGCTCCGCCCCATGCGACAATTCCATGGCGGTTGTATATCTTCTGGCGATACTCTACCTGAAATTGTATCAGGTCGTTATCCCGGTATCTTCCCTCGTAGTACCCTCGCATGGCGTATGATCCTCCCATGAGGGAAACCATGCTCCAGGGAGTGTCTCCGTAATTGAATGTCCCTTGTAACTGGCTGGCGAGTATGGCACCTTTCCACATTTTCTGGTAGTATCGGAAGTCCACGCTTGTGCGTTTGAAACTATCGTCATTTCCCAGCCATCCGGGAAAGAATTGTTGTTCCAGTTGGGCGAAAAAACCTCTTGCCGGGTTCGGGATAAAGTCTCGCGAGTCATAAGATATAACGAGTCCCGGTCCGAAAGTGTTCACGTTTTTCTTGGCCCCGTTGAGGAACGTGATGTCGTCGAAATTCCTTGCCGTGACGTTGCGGAACATAAGGTTTGCCCCGGCGTACAAATTGGGAGCGAGTTTGTATAGAAGTTCCAGTTTCACCTGTTGTTCCAATCGTTTGTACTCTGTCTTGTGATCCTCGTCTTTCCCCGCATCGTAGCCGATTCCCCAGTATTCACTAGGAAACGAGAAAAAGTACATATTGATGTTTGCCCGGAAACGGTCTTTCGGGAAAATCATGTTGCCCCGGATTCCTAGCAGGTAAAAACCCGTGGTCGTGACATCCCCGTAAAGGGAAATGTTTGACGGGGAGATGGTTTTATCTTCACGGTCAATACGGAATAGTCCGGATGCGACCACGCCGAGCCCCAGCTTCGTGTCGCTCGAAAAGTGCGGTCCCCCGATGATGGAGAAGTCGAATTTCTTTTCTTCTTTCACCTTGTTCGATTGCTCGAAATAACGATAGAAACGGTGAAAGAATCCATTCTTCAACGTGTCAGTTGTATTGTTCAGCGAATCTCTTGTCACGAGTTCCCCCGCCATGATGTCATGGAACGGGATAAACAATAAAAGGCATAACGACAATGCACATGTTATTCGTTGAATCATATAATTAACCTGTAAAAATGTTTATAATCATTCATCTTGCGTCTTCTTGTACGCAATATCTATGCCAATTGTTTGCAAGGACGAATAATCATTAACGAGAAATAGGGGAAGTCTTTACGTGTGATGTCGTTGTAAGCAGTCGTGTGTAGCTCGTCTGACGTGCCTACATTTTCGTAATAGTGGTACTCGTGGCAGGGACTTTTTTGCATGAAACGGTGTATTTCTTCCGTGCATTGCGAGAGTTTCATGATCACCACGACATGACCGTTGGAAAGAAGGGCGTCCAGTTCTTCGGCGGTGGTTGTTCCCGGTAGAACGACGAGTTTTTCTTCTTGTTTCACGATGTGAAGGCCCGAGATGGCTCCTGCCGCAATAAAAGCAGGGACACCGGCCACGGTGGTCACGGGAAGGTTCATAGAAGCGAGTTTGTCGAACATATAATTCACGGAAGAGTAGAAACCGGAATCCCCTTCCGCCGTGATGGCAACGTTTTTACCCGTGGCGACAAGGGATGCTATTTCCGTGCAAAGGGCATCATAGGCTTGATTGGCAAACGTGCGATTCTTGGACATGGGTACGTGGAAAAGTCGTACTCGTTCCATGGCCACGGGCAGGGCTTGCAGGATGTCCCGGGAACGGGATTTGGTCTGTGTGCCGGGACAATAGATGATGTCCGCCCCCTGTAAGGCTTTTAATGCCTTCAACGTGATCAATTCCGGTTCTCCCGGTCCCAACGATACTCCCACGATTTTTCCTTTCATGTCTAAATTAGTTTGTAAAGTTTATAAGGTTCATAAAGTTTATAAGGTTTATGGTCCCTTGTGAGGTGCTTAGTTCACGGCAACGGAAGTTGCCGACAGGCTTCGTCCGAAGGACACCCCGTTACTTTATAAGCTTTATGAACCTTACGAACCTTATGAACTCTTTTTCTTCGTTGCAAAAGTCGCTAAAAAAGGAATAGCCTCAAAATAATATTTATATATTTGCAGGCGTCTTGGTGCTTTCATGTTGGAAGAAAAGGGAATCCGGTGAAATTCCGGGGCTGTCCCCGCAGCTGTAAAGTCATTGCCCGTCCGAGAGGGCGGATCTTTTCGTTAGGCCACTGGTGATACCGGGAAGGGGAAAAGATGACAAGCCAGAAAACCTGCCAGGAGACGTGATTAATTAATACTTTCGGAGGAAAAGAAATGAATGTAGTGCGTTTTTTTTATCTTTTATACCTTTGTAGTGTTCTCTTTTGTTGCAAGTCGACTTCACGCAAACAGTCGTCGGGAGAACAGACCGTGAAAGGGAAGGTCGATACGGTTTCCCGGATTCATATTAAGTATGCTAAAGGTTTTTGGTTGGAGGAACGTGAGGGGTACGTGGTACTGAACATCAAGGACCCGCAGGAGAGTAGTCATACTCATTACCAGTACGCTTTGGTTCCGCGTGGATCGACGGTGCAGACC
>NZ_JBCOSQ010000014.1:41289-86666 GCF_040920905.1 Butyricimonas sp. RTP31003st1_G1_RTP31003_210430
GACGAGGGGCTAACCCGTCGTATCGGTATCGAGGGAAATTTCGATAACGAGGTGATCATGAGTATTAATCCCGACCTGATGTTGATCTCCCCGTTCAAGCGCGGGGGATATGATGCCGTGAAAGATATTGGAATCCCGCTGGTGCCTCATCTCGGTTACAAGGAGATGACGCCTCTCGGTCAGGCGGAGTGGATCAAGTTTGTCGGTCTGTTACTGGGCATGGAGGATGTGGCAAACCGGGAGTTCGACCGTATCGAACAACGTTATAATTCTTTGAAGGCGATGGTGGGGGAGGTGAAACGGCGTCCGGTGGTATTTAGTGGGGAGTTACGTGGGGGTGTTTGGTATGCCGTGGGAGGAAAGAGCTTTTTGGCGCAATTGTTCCATGATGCGGGGGCGGATTATTTCTTGAAGGATGATCCCCGTTCCGGTGGTGTGACGCTTGATTTCGAGACCGTGTACAATCAGGCAGAGAGTGCCGATTACTGGCGGATAGCGAATAGCTTTGCCGGGGAGTATTGTTACGATGCCCTGAAAGCGCAGGATGAGCGTTACGCGGACTTCAAGGCGTTCAAGGAGAAACACGTGGTCTATTGTAATATGCGGGAAAAACCGTTCTACGAGAGTATGCCTGCCGAACCGGAAGTCGTGCTGGCGGATATGATACGGGTGTTCCACCCGGAAATCCTTCCCGATCATGAACCGGTGTATTATGATATTTTAAAAAAGTGAGCCGATGAAGAGAGGTAAGTACACGATACTCGTTTTCGCGATCACGATTTCCATTCTCGTGTTCTTGTTGTTAAACTTGTTACTGGGCTCAGTGGCCATCCCGTTTCGTTCGGTTTGGAATATCTTGACGGGAGGCGAGGGAGATCCGGTGGCATGGCAGAATATTATATTGAAATCCCGTCTTCCCCAAGCGTTGACCGCTTTGGTGGCAGGTGCGGGACTTTCGATAAGCGGTTTGCAGATGCAGACGATTTTCCGCAACCCGCTGGCGGGGCCGTCCGTGTTGGGTATCAGCTCGGGGGCAAGTCTCGGCGTGGCCTTCGTGGTGTTGCTTTCCGGTCAACTGGGTGGGGTGGCATTAAGTCGTCTCGGTTTTATCGGGGAGGTTGCCCTGTCGATTGCGGCTATCGTGGGAGCCTTGTCGGTGATGGGGCTGATCGTGCTGGCATCCCGGAAAGTGGCGGGGAGCGTGACGTTGTTGATTATCGGGGTTATGATCGGGTATATCGCTAATGCGGTGATCGGGGTGTTGAAGTTTTTTAGCGTGGAAGAGGATATTAAGGCTTACGTGATCTGGGGATTGGGGAGCTTTGCCCGGGTTTCGGGTAACCAGATGATGCTGTTCGTGACGATCATGGCCGTGATTATCCCGTTATCGTTTTTGTTGATCAAACCATTGAATTTGCTGATGCTGGGTGATGGTTATGCCCGTAATCTGGGGTTGAATATCAACCGGGCCCGGGTGTGGGTGATTACCTGTGCGGGGGTGTTGACGGCAATCGTGACGGCGTATTGTGGGCCGATTATTTTCCTTGGGTTGGCGGTACCTCACTTGTGCCGGGCAATTTTCCAGACATCCGATCACCGGGTGCTGATGCCGGCCTCGATGCTTGTCGGGGCATCGCTGGCGTTGCTCTGCAACTTGATTGCCCGCTTGCCGGGATTCGAGGGTGCGCTACCCGTGAATTCCGTGACGGCATTGGTGGGGGCGCCCGTGGTAGCGTCGGTGTTGTTTAGGAAGAGGAAAAGGCGGGATGCGGTGGAGTTTTAGGGATTCAGTGATTTCGTGATTTTGATCTTAGCGTGAAAAAAGAACTCCCCCCCTTCGGGTACTCCCTCTATAAACAGAGGGAGAGTTGGATTATCCTTTCCCGAAGATAAAGAGTAATTAAGCTCCTCCTCTGTTTATAGAGGAGGTGGCAGCAGCGCTGACGGAGGAGTTTAATTCACAATTAATACGTTTTCAGTTATAACAAGTATGAAACAGGCAACCATTCAATTAAGGAATCTGGCGATCGGGTACAAGGGAAAGAACGACACGAAGGTGGTGGCGAGCGATATTTGCACGGCGATTAATGGCGGGGAACTAACTTGTTTGTTAGGGGCGAACGGGGTGGGAAAATCCACTTTATTGCGCACGTTATCCGCTTTTCAGCCCAAGTTGGAAGGGGAGATTGACATTATGAATCGGGAAATTGGCTCGTATTCAGACAAAGAGTTGTCCCGTACGATTGGCGTGGTTCTGACAGAAAAATGCGATGTCCGGAACATGACAGCCCGGGAATTAATCGAGATGGGGCGTAGTCCCTACACGGGTTTCTGGGGTACGTTGCACGGGGAGGATCGGGAGATTGTCGAACGATCAATCGCTCTCGTGAAGATCGAAAATCTGGCGGATCGTATGGTTCACACGTTAAGTGATGGCGAACGACAAAAAGTGATGATCGCCAAAGCGTTGGCACAGCAAACGCCCGTGATTTTCCTTGACGAGCCGACGGCATTCCTTGATTTTCCAAGTAAGGTGGAAATCATGCAGTTACTTCACCAGTTGACCCGGGAGACCGGGAAGACAATATTCCTCTCGACCCATGATTTGGAACTGGCCTTGCAGATTGCCGATAAGATCTGGCTCATGGATCGCCAGCATGGCATCACGATCGGCACGCCGGAGGATTTGGCTCTCGAAGGACATTTGAGCGGTTTCTTCGCTCGCAAAGGAATTGTTTTCGACATGGAAACCGGGTTGTTCCGCGTGGAAAATCAGTATTCATCCCAGGTACGCCTGGTGGGACACGGACATAAATACGCCATGGTGCGTAAGGCGTTACAGCGTAACGGCATCTTGGCAAACCGGAACGTGGAATCGAGCGTGTGGGTAGAAACGGGAGATTTAACAACTTCCGGTTTCCGGATCTGCCGGGAAGGGGAAAACGTGATTGAAGTGGGGACAATCGAGGAACTACTGGAACAATTGAAAATGGAGAATTGAAAATGAAAGAGACTACCCCCTTGGAAGATAAAAGTTAAAAGATAAAAACTAAAAGATAAAAGTTGAAGAAACCTGTAACTTGCTAGCCTGTAACTTGCCGAAGGCAAAAAAATAAGGCAGATCCTTATTCAGATCCGCCTTATTTCTTTTGCGGTTATACACTTTCTTGGATTTGTGTACCCGGTTGATGTTCACCGGGTGGAGATGTTCTCGGATCTCCTCGTCCCGCCGGGCTTTTCTCATGGCTTTGAGGTAGTCGGCCCGGGTAATTTTAAACTTGCTTTTCATACTTCAATTGTTTTAACGTGTTTCCAGTCACGTGTTTTCCAAGTACAAAGATAGCATTTTTTTTCGGGATTATTCCGTGTCGGGAAGTGTGATCGCTTTATCCTCGGAAAAGGCCGTGTTATCTGCGCGTGCAAAGAATGGGTGGATACATACTTCACCGTCATCATCGCGAAGGGAGATTTCGCATTTCCCGTCTCTACGGGTAGCCCCGGTTTCTTTTTCGAGCGTGAAAGTGTTGCGGTAATCTGCGTAGAATATACCTACCATCATGCGATCTGTCGGGGCTGCGGAGGGTTCATCCCGCGGATCGTCCCACGTGATGGTGACAAGCGTACCGTTCCGTGTCGCTCGTAGGTTGAGGGGGAGGGCGAGGGAGCCAAGACTGACTTGAAAACCTTCCATGTCAAGGATTTCACCCTTTTCGTCCAAGTATTTATAGTTAGTTGCGTGTATCAGATTATCATCGGTCATCCCTCGTTGGGCTGCGGCAATTTTCCAGACGGGCAGGTCTCCAAATCTCTCACGAATGAAGGCGAACATATAGCGAGCAAAGGTGAATTTGATGTTATTTTTCCTTTGTTTCGGTGTTCGATCAGGGATAATATTGCCGTTCTCGTCTTTTTTCTTCTTTTTCTTGAGTGTTGAGCGCTTGCTGGGGCAGGCCTGCAGTTTGCCAAGCCTGTAATAATAGGTGATGCCTCCCACCCGGAAGCGTTTTTTGGGAGTTAACGAGGTGCCTTCTACTTGCATGATTGTGTTTTTAGTGTTTCCTGGAGAGTCCCTGGATCCTTTAACAATCCTCTAGGTCTCTCCCGGTTCTCCACGAAGATAAAAATAAGCATTTAATTCAATATAAACAACATTTATACTGTATAAACAGTATAGGAGCAGTACAAGAGCAGTAGAAGAGCAGTAGATAAAGGAGAGGAGAGCGGGAAGAGGGCTAGGGGATGCTTACGGGTGGGGCTATGGTTGATTATGTTCGGGAACCAGTATAATATCCAAGTTTGCATGTGGAAGTAGTGGACGGCAGACGGCGAGACAGCGATCAACAAGCAGGGCGAAAAAGGCCGGGGTGTCGGCAAAAAGTTCCCAAAGTTCACGGGCAAGGGTGATGCCGGCGATACGGGCAACACTTTCCGGGGAGCAGTGGCTTTCACGGGCGAGGGCGGCGATGAAGTCCCGGTTCATGATGACGTTGCGGCTATGCGTGTCCAGATGTCCCTCGGCGAGCTTGACGGCTTTACCGATCATGATGCCCATCGTGAGGTGGGCGATACCTTCCTCTTCGGCAAGACGGAGGGTGTCTCCGATATAGTTGCCGTAATGTACGAAGGCTTGCGGTGGGAGGTGGGGAAAGCGGGAGCGGAGGTAATTTTCGCTCTTGGCTCCGGAGTTGATAACGAGTTCCGTGCATCCAAGGGCCCGGGCTACTTGTATCTCTTTGCGTATGGAGTTGACAAAAGCCTCGGAGGAGAAGGGACGGACGATGCCGGAAGTACCGATAATAGAGATTCCCCCGGTAATACCGAGTTTGGGATTGAAGGTTTTTTGAGCGAGTTCGCTACCTCCGGGTACGGAGATGCGGACGGACACGCCGGACAACGTACCATGAGTGTGGAGCAACCGTTCGATCTCACCGGTGATCATGCGGCGGGGGGTCGGGTTGATGGCGGGATCGCCAACGGGTATGCCGATGCCGGGAAGGGTGACCGTACCGACACCTTCGCCGGGCAAGAATCGTACTCCGGGAATGTCTGTGAGAGAGACGGTGGAAAAAATGGTGTAGCCGTTCGTGACATCCGGGTCGTCTCCGGCATCCTTGGTAACCCCGCAGGTGCAACTATCTTTGGTGAGAACGCACGAACTGACGGGGAGCGTTACCGTTTCTCCATCGGGAAGGGTAATCGTGGCGGAGTGTTGCGGAATTCGTGAAAGAAGGCCTTCGAGAGCGGCACGGGTGGCGGCGGTGGCACACGATCCGGTGGTGAACCCGCTACGGAGAGGGTAAAAACCGGGAAGGAGGCGTTCCACGCGGTAGCGCAAGCCATGTTCACCGTTCACGACGTAGAAACTGTCGGGGAGCGGTGGACGGCGAATGACGATGACCGGGATGCCCAGTTGCCGGGCTGCGGTGATTTTTTCCTCGTAGTACCCGGATTCACCGCTTTCTTTGGTAAGGATAGCCCCGGGACGTAGCTGGCGGAACAGGGTTAGTTCGTCCTGTCCCTCCTGCCAGAAAAGGAGGTTTTCCGCGGGAAATCCGGCCCGGCGGGCGATCTCCCGGGAGTCGTCCCGGTCGAGTACACGGAAATGGCAGGGATGTTTTTCCCAGTAACGTTGTAATTTGGTTATGGTCTGGACCCCGGAAAGGGCCAACAGATCACGTATTTCGTGAGATTCGAGGTAATCAATGGCGTCATCGAAGGTGTCACACCACACGAGCGATTCGTCTCGTGGCGAGTAACGACGTTCGAGGCGTATGACAGGGAGATCCAGTTGTTCGGAAACGGCAGCCACGGTAGTGTGGAGCAAAGAGGCAAAGGGATGGGCGGCGTCGATGATGAGGCGTATGTCGTGTGTCGAGCAAAATTCCATCATGGCGTCATGATCCATGCCTCCCGCTACCCGGGTCCCATGTTTACATTCGATTTGCTGGGCATTGCCACGGGTGGAGTAGTAGTAGGAACTACCTGCCTCATCGAGTACTTTTACCGCTGTTCTTCCTTCTGTTGTCCCTCCGAAAATGAGAATCATGACGTTTTAATTTTAGATTTAAGATTCCAGCCACACAAGGCCTTGCTAATTTTAGATTTTAAATTTTAGATTCCAACTGGGATTCGCCTTTGGCGAGTTACAGGTTTCTTTTACTTTTATCTTTTAGTTTTTATCTTTTAACTTTTATCTTCCAAGGGGGTAGTTTTTCATTTTCAATTTTCAATTCTCCATTTTCAATTTCTAAACAGGTGTTTGAACTGGTGTGAATAGAGTTTCGACAGGCCTTGTCGGTTGTCGATGGCGTCACCCACGACGATCATGGTGGTGAGGGTGAGGTTGTTCTCTTTCACGATCTTCGCCAAGTCTTGCAATTCTCCCCGGTATATCCGCTCGTCTTTCCACGTGAGATGGTAGCAGGCGGCGACGGGGGTGGTTGGCGGGTAGTGTTGCATCAGTTCGGATTGCACTTGATCAACGATTGAGGCACTGAGAAAGATGCACATCGTGCTTTGCGAACGGGCCAGCAGGTGGAGTTTCTCTTTTTCCGGCATCGGGGTACGCCCTTCTCCGCGGGTAAGGATGATTGTCTGCACTTTTTCGGGGATGGTGAACTGTGACTGCAAGGCCGCTGCTGCTGCAAGGAAAGAGGATATACCCGGTGTGATGTGGTAATCCATGCCGTATTCGTCAAAGAAAGCCATCTGTTCCTGAATGGCTCCGTAGATGCAGGGATCCCCGGTGTGTAGGCGCACGATGAAGAGGCCCCGGTCATAGAATTCTTTCATGAGAGCGAATTGTTCTTCAAGGGTCATGTCGGCAGAACTGCGCACGGTGGCACCGGGTTTGGCGTAGTACGTGAGTTCCACGGGGACAAGACTACCGGCGTAGAGGATGAGGTCGGCTTGTTCGAGGAAGTGTTTGCCTTTAACGGAGATCAGTTCCGGGTCTCCGGGACCGGCCCCGACAATCTCGATGAATCCCCGGCGTTCGACAGTACGATTCATGGCAACGGCAAAAGTAAAGTCATTGCCCTCGCTGAGTTTACCTTTCTGTTTTTCAAGGAGCAGACGGGTATTTCCGGTAGATTTTAGGGCGGCGGCCTCGGCGACGCTGGGGGAAGAAGTTACTTCACGTACTTTCTCCGAGGGGTTGGGAACGGTGATGTCCCGGAGTTCGTCGGGCGAGTACGAGTCCATTGAAAGTATTAAACTGTGAGTAAGAAGGTCGACAACAGGTTCATCCTTTTTGATGTCAATCGTTGCGAGGTTCGTGAGACTGGTCGGGGAGATTCCCGCCTCGATGAGACGTGCGGTGATGTATTCCCGTATACCCGACGGGTCACAGTTTTCCCGACACCCAAAACCAAGGGAAAGCACGTGTGGGCGATAGTAGAGGGTGGGGATAACGACGGGGTAGATGAAGGGGCTGACGATGATTAAAGCCTCGTAACGATTCTGGTCTATTTCCTGAAAGGAGTTGTAAATGTCAACGTGAGGCGGTGCGGTACGTTCGAGGTTCCGGGTTCCGCTATCTTGGATGTCTAGGAGTAGGGCCACGGGGCGACGGTTGACGAACTTGTAGATGATTTCATTCATCGGCCCGACGGGTTCCGGGATCCATCCCTCGAATCTTTCGTGAATGGTGTCGAGGGCCCAGAGGTCGTTGTTGTCGCTTTGGGTGGTGATGACGGGGGCGGCGCCGAGTATAGAGGCAAGTCGGCGGGTGAGTTCGTTGGCACCCCCAACGTGACCGGAGAGGACGGAGATGACATGTTTGCCCGTGGAGTCGATGTTGACGACGGCGGGGTCCGTGTATTTGGAGTGGATGCAGGGGGCGATGGACCGGACACAGATGCCGAGAGCGCCGATGAAGACGAGACCTTCGTAGCAGGTAAAGTTGGTGGCGACGAAGGCCGGGATGGAGTTGATGGAGGTACAGGGATTTTCCTGTCCTTCGCCCGCGTAGAATAGTTCTGTTTCGGGAAGTTCCCGGTGTATGGTAAGGGCCTGTGCCAGTCCTTGGTGGGAGGCTATGATAATGGCTATTTTTTTCATGGGATTATATTTTTTGTGCTTTCATGATTAATATGGGGTTGTGGTCGTTGATGGTCACGTGTTGGGTGCTGACGAGAGTGAAGCCGTGTTGTTTGACGGTTTCGGCGAATAATTCCTGACTTTGCTTAGAGACGGAATTGAAGACGATAATTCCGTCTGGGAGCAGGTGTTCGCTGACTTTCCGGACGATTTGGTCCATGTGACCGCCGTGCCCGCCGATGAATACGGCGTCGGGAACGGGAAGGTCATCTAGTTCAGCCTGCAGGAAGTCTCCGATGCGGGTGATGATACCGGGCGTCCCGAAACGGGTAGCGTTGAGTTCCATGAGGCGCTTGCCCTCGGGGCGTTGCTCGAAAGCCACGACGTGCAGGTGAGGGAACTGGAGTTTCGCCTCGATGGAGATGGAACCCGTGCAGAACCCGATGTCCCACAGGGTTTGATAGCGACGAAGGTCCAGTTGTGCCAGCGTGAGCAGGCGGATCGGGGCTTTCGTGATCATGTTGACACGTCCGTCGAGCAATTCGAAGTCGCTTTCGGGAATGCCGAAATGCCGCTGACGCTCGTACGTGCGGCAGAGAATAAGGCAGTTCGGGTGGCGGAAGGTGAGGGCCGTGGCATCATCGGGAACGAGGATGCGGACTGTTTCAGTGTCACTGCCGAGGGCCTCGCCGACGTACATGATGTAGTTGTCGTACCCGTAACGGAGCATACGTTCAGCGATGGTGGCCGGCGTGTGTTCCCGGTCGGTAAGCACGCCGATCTTCTCCTGTCCCTCGATGAGCGCCCGGTCGAACTCGTGCCACGGTCTCCCGGTGAGGGAAACAACGTGCATATCATGGTAGGGGAGCAGAAGGCGGTGAGCCAGTATCTGCAAGGAGTTGAACGTGGGGATCAGGGTGATCTTGGCGTCGGGTAGACGTTTGAGTACGGTGTTGGCGAAACCGAAAAAGAGTGGGTCCCCGGAGGCGAAAACAACGATGTCCGGGTGGTTCTCGTACTGGCGGAACACGTCGTCCAACGGGACGGTGATGTCGATCCAGAGGTGGGCTTCCGGCAGGTTGTCACGCATGATCTCGTGGTGCCTTTTCCCCCCGGAAAAAACGTGATGGGTGGCGATGGCCGCCCGGGCCTGTTCCGGTAATTCGGGATGATCCTTGTCGTCTATACCGATGATGGTGAAGTTATTCATTTTAGATTTAATGATTTTAGATTTTAGATTTAACTCCCTCCCGGCTTCGCCGTACTCCCTCTATAAACAGAGGGAGAGTTGGATTACTCACCGTCTTCGGGAATGGTTACCAGCTCCTCCTCTGTTTATAGAGGAGGTGGCAGCGTAGCTGACGGAGGAGTTTGTTGCGTTCCTTCAGCCAGTGCTATCCTTATCGTTTCGAGTATATTTTCCGGTTGTTCAAAAATTAGCTTGTTTTCAAAACGGAGAGTACGGATTCCATGTTTTTGCCAAAGAGATTCTGTCCGGCGTTCATCATTATATCCGCCATCGGGACTGAAATGACTTGCCCCGTCTAGTTCAATGCAAAGTCGGGCCGCCGGGCAATAGAAATCGAGAATATAGGTTTCGATACTAAATTGTCTACGCCATCTTAAATTATTTATTTGTCGTCCCTTGAGGAATTTCCAAAGAGTCGCTTCCGCTGGTGTTCCGTGCTGGCGTAGTTCCCTACGAATGTCCCGTTGTTTTTTCGTGTTGTGGGTAATTTTTGGGTTTGTCATGGTTTATCTTTTATGTTGAACTCCCTCCCCCTTCGGGTACTCCCTCTATAAACAGAGGGAGAGCTGGGTTACTCACTGGCTTCGGGAAATTTTCAATTTTCAATTCTCCATTTTTAGTTCCTCAAAGGTCTCTTCCCGGTCGTAGCTGTGCGGCATCATCGAAACAAAGGATGGCGTTGACGAGGGTGGCGGCGAGGTTACTACCTCCCTTGCGCCCCTCGATGACGAGCTTGGGTAGATGGGTGAAAGATTTCAGCATATGTTTGGATTCCCGAACGTTGACAAAACCGACGGGTGCGCCGATAACACCGATCGGATAGGCCTTATCCTGGCGCATGAGCTTGCATAGTTCCATGAGAGCCGTGGGGGCATTACCGAAAACGTAGAGTGCTTCGGGATGTTCTTCCACGGCAAGGCGTATGCCGGCTTGTGTGCGGGTGATTTTGAGACGGGATGCCATTTCTACCACACGAGGATCGTCGAGGTAGCATTTGACTTTAATGCCGAGGCGTTCGAGGGCTCCCTTGCGGATTCCGGAGGCTGCCATGGTGACGTCGGTTACTATCATGCGTACCTTGCCATCGTGCAGGGCAGTATGGAGTGTTTCCACGGCGTCATTGTCGGTGTAGAGAATGTTCTCCATGTCGAAGTCGGCAGTGGTGTGGATGGCGTGTAATAACGCCCATTTACGGCCGAGGGGGATGTTTTTGTCCCTTAGTTCGGATTCGATGGTGCGGAAACTGCGCATCATGATTTCTTGCCCGATACCAATGTTTTCGGTACATTGTTCCCGGTAGTAACCGCGGGGAGTGATAATTTTGTCATTCCACGTGTAGGACTGAGAGTTTCCAATGATTACGATCGTGAACATATCGATCCCTTCCGGGTCGAAATCATGTAGTGTCGTGATCTTAATTTCTTGTTCTTCACGTCCGGCTTGGCGGATGTAGCCGACAGGGGTTTCCGGTTCACGGTATTTGAGAAATAGTTCTTTCAGGCGATAGAGTTGCCAGTAGCGTCCCTCGCTTTTGGGGTTGTAGACGGCGGTCACGAAATCGGCAGACGCGGCGGCTATTACGCGACACTCGATCTTTTCCCACGGGGTCATGAGGTCGGAAAGGGAGATGATGCAAAAGTCATGCCCGATAGGGGCTCCCAGTAACGCGGCTCCTTTCTGGAAGGCGCTGATTCCGGGAAGGATTTCTACCTCAACATCACTCGCTTTATCCCGTTTCATTTCAAGAACGAGGGGTGCCATCCCGTATACTCCGGCATCTCCGGAGCTGACAACACAGACGGTGCGTCCTTGTTCGGCATACTCGAAGGCGAGGGCTGCCCGGTCTTTCTCTTTTTTCATCCCGGTATCGATGCACTCCGTTTCAGGGCGGACGATGGATCGGATGAAGTTAAAGTAATATTTGTAACCCACCACAACGTCCGATTGCATGATGGCTGTCCGTACGGCTGGGGTAATGTCTTCCTCGCTACCCGGCCCGATGCCGGCGACATATATTTTTCCGTGTTTCATAAATAAAGACGTTATTTCGAGCAAAGTTACGATTTAGTTTGTAAAGTTTATAAGGTTTGTAAAGTTTATAAAGTGCCGGGCGTCCTTCGGACGGAGTTTTGGGCTGTCCCAAAAGGTACCTGCGGGGAGACACTACTTTATGAACCTTATAAACTTTACGAACTTTATAAACCTGTTTTTGAGGTATTTCACCGAAAGTACGATTCCCGTGAAGGAGACAACAGCTCCGCCAAGGAGAAGGGTCCAAATGACCACGGTCCATAGCGCGGGGCGCTCGACGAGAAATTTGATGTCAAGGGTGTGAAGACCACGGTAAAGCCAGCGTTTCCAGCGTCCGTTGGTGTCGTAGTGAACGGGGCGGAAAGATTCAAGGTTATAGTAATAACAATCCTTCGCCTTGTTGTCGAACGTGACCTTGTAGACGGGGAGCGGTAGAGGACGACGACGGGATATATAGTAGTTGTCGTACTCGTTCATCTTGGTGATAGAGTAGGTGGTTGAGTCCCCGGCGAGACGTTTGACGGCAGCAAGTATCATCTCTTCCGTGATGCGGAAAGGACGAATCGTGTTAGTGGAGGCGTCCAAGGTCACTTCCTTGCTGACCGTGCGGAGACGATAGAGGGGAATACCTTGGTAGTGGGTCCACTCGATGGTTTTGACAGGATCATCCGACGTGGCTGTGAGTGCGATGGCTTTTCGATAGTCCAAGGCATAGTCGGCAGGTGATGGGGCTTGTCTTTCGGCCGGGCTTTGGCGGAATCCGCGGGAGTCCTGTTTGCCAAAGAGCCACGAGGGAAGCGGGGCCATGGACATATAGCCGCTCAGTATCCACGTGAAGACAAATATACCGAAAAAGAAGCCCGTGATGTGGTGCCATTTGAACCACTGTTTCTTGTACGGGGAACGGAGAAAGCCTTTCCGGCGAGCGAGCCAGTAGGAACGTATGCCGAGAACGAATCCGGTAAAACACATGAACATTCCGAGATAACATGCCCAGTACATGAATTGTGTCCATAAGTTCTGGTTACCTCGGATAACGGTGAAATACACCCAATGGGGAATGGCCCCGCACCATGCCCAGAAACGATTGTCGGAATCGGTAAACTGCAGGATATTGGCGGTTCGGGAAGAGACGTAAAGCTGGTACTTTTCCGGACCGTCGAAGTAGAATTTGTAGATGGGAAATTCCCGCTTGTTGTGGGCGAGGGGTATCCACTGGTCGAGGGTGCGTAAGGTATCCACCCGGGTAATCTTTCGATCGGCACACCAACGAGCAGCCCGGTTTTCACAGAGTGCGTAGTTAATAACGGGAGCCACGACATTCGTGTCTGCGTATAACTCAACGCTTTGGCGTCCCCCTCCTATACTGAATACGGGATCTCCATACGGGTTGTTCAGAGAGAGGCCGTGGGTTGGCGTTTTGGCAGGGAGACGGAGTAACACGTCTTGGATGGCGGGCAAGCCATTCGTATCAAGAATTTCCGCACGAGTGAACCGATCTTCTTGGCTTACACGAGGAAAGGAGTGGTAGATCATCACGATTCCGGATATGAACCATGAAAAGCACAGGATACAGAGAATTAATCCCAGTATCCGGTGGATATGGATAAACAATTTGGTTAACATGGGCGGGTTAGTCTATATCGTCTGTTTTCTCGTATTTCTTTTTCTTCACGGTGATGTCTTCCCGTTGGTGTTTGGTGGCGAATTTCACGTGTTGGATGAAAAGTTCCTGTATGGCGGGATATTCTCCCAGTCCTTTGAGCAGGACGTTTACTTTATAGCCTTTCTTTTCCAGTTCGTCTTTCCAGTCCCCGGCGATGTCATTTTTGGCATGATCTCCGGCTACGAACATAAAAGGAACAAGTGTTATTTCTTTTGCCTTATTCGCTTCGAGTTCGCGGATTACATCATCCATCGTGGGGTAACCTTCGATCGTTCCCACGTGGTAGTTCTTGTGTCCTTGGGCTTTCATCACGTAGTCGAGCATCCCGTAGGTTGAGTTTGCCGGGTGGTAGGTCCCGTGGCACACGAAGACGCAATCCCCTTTTTCCTTGTCCTTGATTGATGCGGCAATCGCTTTTACCACGGCTTGGTAATCCTCGGGAGAATGAAGAAGGGCTGTCCCTAAGCGAATGTCTTTGAACTTCGTTTGGTATGATGCAACTTCTTTTTGCAGGGCTTCCATTTCAATTCCTTCGATGATGTTCGTGGGTTGAAGGATCAAGTGGGTATAACCGTCGGCAATCAGTTTGTTCATGGCTTCCGTCGGGTTGGGTTTGGTTATTCCTTTTTCTTTCAGACGGCGCATGATCATGCGGGAAGTGTAGGCTTCACGTACTTCCACTCCGGGGAATGTTTGTGCCACTTTTTTGTTGATGGCATCGATGGTCAAGGCTCGGGTGTCATCGTGAGTTGTACCAAAGTGAACCATGAGAATGGCTACTTTGTCATTAGGACCGAGGGTCTTGAATATATCGGAATGTTTGAAACCACCGCCACCGTGGGCTAATACATTAAGACTGATAAAGAGGGATAGTATGATGATAATTGTTTTCATTATTTTTTAAATCTAATAGTTAAACTTGCAAAGAATGTTCTTCCCGGACTTAATGTTCCGAGATTAGAGCCGTAAGGCAGGTTCTGGGAATAGTCGAACAGGTTCTCGATTCCCGCGTTGATTTCGAAAAGGAACATACCCACGGGAGAGAAAGAGTGGTTCGTCGTCAGATTCCAGATTTGGTACTTGGGTGCGTCAATCTCTTTGGCTTTCACGAATTTTTTGCCTTGAATTCGTCCGTTTAGGTTCACGTTAAGACGATAGTTTGTCCATTCGTGCATGTAATTCGCCTTGACGGTTGCCGAGTGACGGATGCTTTCTTCCAAACGAATTTTGGTTTTCCTATCCCGGGCATCCACGTAGCTATATCCACCACCTAGAGAAAATCCCGCACCGAGGTAGCTGTTAACGGAAATATCAACTCCTTGTGTCCGGGCTTTGTCCAGATTCTCGTAAGTTTCTCGGGAAGTGACCTTGTTGGCTTCGTCTTCCGGTGTTAGGGGTAATTTCTTTGACTCTATAACGTTACGGAGGTCATTGATATACCCGTTTACGGAGATGTTACAGTACTTTCCCGCATATTCCGTGTTGAAAGCGTAGTAATTCGATTTCTCCGGTTTCAGATCGGGGTTCCCGATAACGACGGTTAATTTTCCTTTCTTGGCAGATTCCTTATAATAATAGAGGTCCGTCAACAAGGGAGCCTTGAATCCGGCCGCGTAAGAGAGCCTGAAGTTGAAATTTCCTAGGCTGTACATGGCTGAAAGTTTGGGCGTAAACTGATTCTTGAATGCCTCGTGGTAGATGTAACGGAAACCGGGTACTAATTGGAGTTTTTTGAAAAGACGAATCTCGTCTTGTGCATAAAGAGCCAGCGTATAGACATCTTTACTCTCCGCCAGATCGGTGGGATTCTTTAAGTAGTCCTTGATGTACTCGGTTCCAATGGAAATTTTGTTGTACTTACCGATCTTGAATACTCCTTTTAGGTTGGTAGATAAGTAGCGTTGACGTTTGGTCAGGATTTCATCTCCGACGTGGGTGGTCGTGTCGCCCTTGGACTCGATGGCACGGGTGTATACTTTGTAGTACTCGTAGTTGTTGGCGTTGACATCCAAGCTAATATAAGCGGAATTACCGAACAGATATTTTCCCCCCAATCCCACAGCGTAGTTCTCGTATGACATATCATAGTCGAATCCGGAAGGGTCTTTAGCATCCTTGTTCACGGGACGGTCGAGTTCTTTGGTAAAGTAACTTCCTTCCACGTACAAGTTCAGATTTTTTGATGGATCGAAGGCAAAACGTTGGTTCACGATGTCCGAGTGAAATTTATCAGACACTTTGCGACGGGTAGGTACACTATCTTCTGTGATATTACTGAGTTGCCAGCCGTCAGATTGGCGCCTTTGATAAGAGGTTGAGGACGAGAATTTGCCAGCGTTGATGTCTGCGTTGACGTTCTCGATAAAACTGCCCTTGCCTCCTAATCGGGTCGTGGACACGATGTTCAGGGCGTCATGCGGCTGATCTGTGATAATGTTGATCACTCCCGCAATAGCGTCCGATCCGTAGAGGGAGGAGGCTGCACCTTTAAGGACTTCGATTCGTTTTACCCTACCCATGTCGATCCGGGAGAGGTCAACGTAACCGGAAATGTCTCCGGTCATTTTCTTCCCGTTCACGAGAACGAGGATATAATCTCCTTTCATTCCGTTAAGGGTCATGTTTGTACTCATAGCCGTTGGGCGGAAACTAAACGAGGGATTTAGCATCACGAGGGCATCCTCGATGGTGGAGATTCCACCTTTTTTGATGTCCGAGGCTGTCATGACCTCGACGGGGACTGGTGAGTCCTTTAATTTTCGGTGAGTTCCCGTTCCCGAAACAACGACTTGATCGAGGTTGATCAGTGATGTTTTCAGTTGGAACAGAATGTCACTTTTGCTACTACTGACTTTTATGGAACTGACTTCGTAACCGGAGTAACTGGCCCGGAGCGTGTAGGTACCGTCGGGAACTTTTTCGAGGACGAATTCGCCCTTGTTGTTCGTGGCGATTCCGATGCTTGTTCCGACTAATCGTACATTGGCCCCGATAAGTGCTTTCCCGCTTTTTGCATCGATCACTTTCCCTCTCAACGTGATCTGCCCTAGCGAGACGCTTGCCAAAGTCAGCATGAATAATGTAGTCAGTACTACAATTCTTTTCATTCGGGTTAAGTTTTAAAGTTTATAATAGTATTCCTGGCCCCGAGAATACGCTATTACCTATGTTTGTCTCGGCAGGTCTCCTGACTACGCCTAAGAAAGATACCTTCCCGTCCTTACGAACAGTGGTGTAAGAACCTTTCTTTGAATCTCTTCGTTAGGGAGAAACGGGCATCACAGTAGCGGGCACTGTACCGGATTCTAACCGGTTTCCCTCTTGTATGTTAATTGAGCATTAACACATCACCTAAGACGGCACAAATGTATATATTTTTTGACAAAAGGTTACGGTTGGGTGAGAAAAATGATACCTGGAGAAGGTATAGAGATTCGTTAAGGATATTGTTGGAGTTTTTATTATATAGGTTGGTTGTCAGTTTGTTATGATGATTGAATTATGGAAATAAAAAAATCATGTTGAAAAGTATAATATAAAAAAATATATTACATTCGCGCCATGTTTTGGTGCGGAGCCTTCGGTCATGGAGGTGATGCTTAATAGGGAATCCGGTGTGAATCCGGGACTGTACCCGCAGCTGTAAGTTCCTATACAAGGGGTTTTGTACTTCAAATGTCACTGGTTATAAACTGGGAAGGCAACAAAATCCGGAACAAGTCAGAAGACCTGCCGAACAAGATAAACCATAGCTTTCGGGAAAAAAAGCGAGAGGGAAAAAGATGGATTTTACCTTAAACTCATGTTGCCCAAAAGACTATGTTAATAATGCTTATTCATTATTAATATATAGTTGTATGAAAAAAGTTGTTGTATTAGCATTGTTGCTGTTTGTGTGCGTCGGTTCGCTTTTCGCTCAAGAGGACGATAAGCGAAAGAAAAAGAGTATCACGGACTCTTTATTCCGTATCGATCAGGTGGATGTGATGCAGAAAAAGAAGAGGATTGATTTGTTGGGATTGGATGTGCCTTTACGTTTCGTTCCGATAACGGTGAGCAAGTTGTCTAGCCAGATGCTTGACCGGAAGGGAATTGTTGATCTGATGGATGCCGTTAAGTTTTTGCCGGGAATTGTAGCGAAAGACAAGCAATACGGGCAGTTTCAACAGTTTTCTATTCGCGGCCAGGGGAGTGCGGTTGTTATGATTGACGGGATTCGCGATGAGCGGACGTTGAATAATAACGTGCCTTACGGGGATTTGGCTGCCGTGGAGTCTATCGAATTGTTGAAAGGACCCGCCGCTATTTTGGCCGGACATTCGGCTATGGGCGGAGTGTTGAATATCGTGCGCAAGAAAGCGTCTCCCGATTTTTCGGCTAACGCTCGTATCAGTTATGGTAGCTGGGATGAGAGACGGGCTACTCTTGGTTTCGGGGGAAAACTTGTGGGACCTCTTGAATATCGTGCCAATATCAATTATTCAACGGGTGACGGATGGCGTGAGGTGAATGCAAATCGTTTTTCCGTGTATGGTGTTTTGGGAGCTGATTTAGGAAAGTGGGGACGTATTGATGTGACCGGTAGTTATGCCGATGATGATTACACGACCGAGATCGGGGCTGCACCCGTTATGCCCGGTGATATGTTCTACGTGGACGGAGACAAACCGTATGCGCTGAAGGGGGATCGCCACCCGGAGGCGGATTACCGCGAGGTTTATAATGACTTTGCCAATAATTACATGAAACGGAAAGTATGGGATATGTCTGTGTCATACGTTTACCAGATCACGGATTGGATGAAGTTGAAAGAACGTTTTTCCTATTTCCACAGTGATTTGGATTATCATTGTATTGAGGGGCTTTCTTATCGTACCTCTAAGGACCCGATATATAAATGGTATTATTATAAGTCAGAAGACGAGAAGGTGTATGTTGACTTGGATACGGTTCAACGAGGAAATGCTGCCCGTCAGAATCCGTTGAATTTTAATCCGGACCACAAAAACGTGAATAACACGATCGAGTTGACCGGGAAGTTCGAGACAGGTTCCGTGTTGCATAACTACACGTTGGGATGGACGTACAATTGTTTTGATTTCGCCCAGTATAACGGTTATGGAGATGACGATTTGTGGGGGCCCGGTTTGGATGCACTTTTGCCTGTGCGGGACCCGCATATCGTGCAGGGATGGTGGGACACGAAAGTTTCAGCCGTTTCTCTGCGCACGGAGAGAACGCATGGAATTTATTTGCATGACGTGATCGAATTCAATGATAAATGGAAGATGATGGCCTCGGGACGTGTGGATTTGTATAGCCGGAAAACATCAAGTGCTACGATTGACGACGGGAAACAGAAATATGAAACGAAGAACAGGAAAGAATGGAAAGAGGTGGAGACCTCGGCATTCACGTATCGGGTGGGTGTCGTGTATTTCCCTATGCCTGAATTGTCATTCTACGGTTCTATTTCTTCTTATTTCAATCCTGTAACCACAACATATAGTCCTACCGTGATGTATTTGGACCGCAAGGGTAACGAGTTCAATCCTGACGAGGATGGGGGCGAAGTGTTCAAGCCGGAAAAAGGGTATTCCACGGAAGTCGGTGTACGTTACACCTTGAACGAGATGGTGGATATTAATGCGAGTGTATTTTATATTCGTAAGTATAATATCGTGAAGAGTCTGGGTGACACGACGGTGTTGGTGGATGGTGTTGCTACCGAGAAGAGTATTCGGGGACAAGTCGGAAGAGCCGACTCGCGAGGTTTTGATATTGAGGTGGTTGTTCGTCCGTTACCGACTTTACAAGTTACGGGAGGTCTCGGTTGGTCGGACTATCGTTTGCGGGAAATTGCCGAGAGCGGACGTTTCTCTAAATATAAGGAACAGAATAAAAATGTTCGTGCCACGGGTGTGCCTCGTACGACATTCTACGCTTATGCCGATTACACGATACCGCGCGGGGTGCTAAAGAATTTGTCATTCCATTTAAGTGGGAATTTCAAGGATAAGGTGTTCCGGAATATAGATAACCGGTTGTACGATCCGGCCTTGTGGTTGATGGATGCGGGTATTTTCTACATGATCAAGAATCACGTAACACTGGCATTGAATGTTAACAACTTGTTTGACAAGGAATATTTCGAGAGAACCACGATCATGGCGAAACCCCGGAATTATCAGGCATCGGTTTCCTATACTTTTTAATTAAAGAAAGGGAATTTGAAAGAAGTCAAGGAGGATGTCAAACTCCCTCCCCCTTTGGGGTATTGAGCCTGCAAGCAGTCTCGAATCGGCTCTCGCTCGACAGACAACGAGTAAACTCTCAGTCTGTTCTCGCTTACTCGCCGATTTCCCTCTATAAACAGAGGGAGAGCTGAAATACTCCCTGTTTTTGGGAAGAATCACCAGCTCCTCCTCTGTTTATAGAGGAGGTGGCCGAAGGTCGGAGGAGTTTATTTTGTAATAGAGAGAACTGTTCAGGCAGTTCTCTTTTTGTTATTGGCTAACGTAAATATATTCAGCTTGTCAGCTTGTTTTGCGGTTCTTTTTATACTTTTGCAGGCAGACAATTAAATCACAATCAATATAAAAGATATGAAGAGAACAGCATTTATTTTATTCGCCCTCGTTTTCGGAGAGTACATGATGGCCTATGCGCAGCAAAATACGACAGCACAGGACACGACAAAGCCTGTAGGCTACCAGTTTACAGATATTAAGAGATTGCCCGCTACGTCCGTGAAGGATCAGTATCGTGCCGGGACTTGTTGGTCATGGTCAACGTCCTCTTTCCTAGAGTCGGAAATGATGCGAATGGGAAAAGATTCGGTGAATTTGTCGGCCATGTATTTCGTGAAACACGCTTATTCGGATAAGGCGGATAAATATGTTCGCTTGCACGGGGTGTTGAATTTTGCGGTGGGAGGAGCCTCTTCGGATGTGACGAATATGGCGAAGAAATATGGGATTGTGCCTCTTGAGGTGTATCAAGGATTGAATTACGGAGAACCGAGTCATGTTTTCGGAGAGATTGATGCTGTTTTGAAAGCTTACGTGCAGGCGGTAGTGGAAAATAACAACAAGCGGTTGAGTACGGCGTGGAAACGGGGATTCGATGCTATTCTGGATACTTATCTCGGACCGGAGCCGGAGAAGTTTGAATATCAAGGAAAAGAATATACACCGCAGACTTTTGCTAAAGAGGTGGTTGGTTTAAACATGGATGACTATGTGAATTTAACCTCTTTCACGCACCATCCTTTCTACACGGAGTTCGCTATTGAGGTTGAGGATAACTGGTCTTGGGATAAGGCTTATAATCTTCCGTTGGAAGAGTTGATGCAAGTGATGGATTATGCTATTGATAACGGTTATACTTTCGTCTGGGGTGCTGACGTGAGCGAGAAAGGATTTGCCACGAAGGATGCAGGGGTTGCCGTGATTCCGGCAACGGACACGAAGGAGATGAGCGGTGCGGAAATTGCTAAATGGGAAAAGTTGCCGAAGGGACAGCAGATGATGGATGCTTTCAAGCAAGGTCCGGCTCCCGAAAAGACGATCACGCAGGAGATGAGACAGGAAGAGTTCGATCGTTACCTGACAACGGACGATCACGGAATGCATATCATTGGTAAAGCAAAAGATCAGAACGGAACTCCTTATTTCATCGTGAAGAATTCTTGGAATAAGTATAACAAATTCGGAGGGTATTTCTACGCATCTTATCCTTATATGGCTTTGAAGACAATGGATATTATGGTTCACAAAAACGCTATCCCGAAGGCGATAAGGAAGAAATTGGGAATCAATTAATTTTAGATTTAATGATTTTAAATTTTAGATTCCAGCCGCACAAGGCTGACGCTTTAACTACCCCTCCGGGGCTGTTCAAAAAGTCATTTCTCAAACTCCCTCCCCCCTTCGGGGTACTCCCTCTATAAACAGAGGGAGAGCTGGAATACTCCCTGTTTTCGGGAAGAGTCACCAACTCCTCCTCTGTTTATAGAGGAGGTGGCACGAAGTGACGGAGGAGTTTCTTGATGATCGTGTCTCAAAAAGCGTCAGCCTTGTGCGGCTGGAATTTAAAATCTAAAATTATTAAATCTAAAATTAGTCAGTTGTTTCGTGCGTGGCATACACGCTATCCAGTAGTTGGCGTCCGAGACAGGGGCGATAATGGGCTCCTTCGTAGTAGTTCCGGATGTTATTTGTGTACTTGTTGATGCCGGAAAAGTCATAAACGTTTTCAGCTCCGAATATTTCTTTCAATTGTTCCACATCCGCCGGGTTCAGACGTATTTGTTTGTATTCCGGGCTAATGATGATTTTATACTTCGTGTGGTGATCCTGGAATACTTTTGCGATTTCCGATAACAGTTTGATTTGTGGTTTCATCAGTACCGGAGGGTGAACCCGTTCTTCCCCGGGACGGGGGCGGAATCTCTTTTTATGTTTTTCCCAGTAATGTTCACCGAGTTGTTCTATCTCGTGTTCCCGCGGGTTCCACAAGTCGTTTGTGACAACATTGCGGATGTTTTTGTCGGGATTCACGATTCCTCTCATGTAATTGCGGTAGCGTTGGCATACCCGGTAATCCATGTAGGGAACCAGAAATTTTGGGTTGAAGAATTCTTGTGCGAACTGAGATTGGAACTTGAATTTATTCATCCCGCTGACTTCCGGGGGAAGTAGGTGCATATAGCCCGTGGATAACTGATATTCTCGCAATAGGGTGGCATCGACGATGAGCAGGACATTTGCAATACGCTCCTCTTCCTTGTCAAGAGCCATCACTTTCCGGTGTACGGCAGCCAGTCGTTCAGCCGTCCCGTACAAGCGTATAGCCTTACTTCCGTTGAGGTATTTTTCCCAGTCGGAGGTAAGAAATGCCATGGTACAGGAATTTCCTAGGATGAAGGAATCGAAGTGCAGGGAGTCCCGATAATTCTTGTATGTTTTCCAACCGATGTAATCTTCGTTCAGGAAGATCGGGTCATTGTCATATTTTTTATATTCCCGTAGGACCTTGAAGGGATCATCGTAGAAATAGAACCCAGCGAGGACAAAGAAGGGAACAAGAAAAAGCATGCATTTTATTATAAATCCTTTGAAAGTTCTCATGGCTAAAACTGTAAATAGATGAAATCTTCAGATCCGAATTGTCCGAATAGGAACATGAGTAGTACGAGCAGGTAGTAGACCCCCCAGCGTATGATTCTGTGACGCTCGCTCAAGGCTTGTAGCAGGTCCCGTTTCGACATAAAGTATTCGTATAGGAAAAGCACTACGACGGCAACCCCGGCAACGATACATTCTTGGTCGGTCATCCCTAGTCGCAGTTCTTTAATAGAGGTGTGCAGGTTGAAGGAGAGGTGACTGATCATGTACCCGGCATCGGATAACGAGGGCAGACGGAAAAATAGCAGGGAGAATGCGAAGAGCAGGTAGGTCCGGAGGATAGAGTAAGCCCCGAACACGTGTTTCCCCACGCTTGTTTCCACTTTATTCCGGTAGGCCACGGTCACCATCTCGTAGCTGATGATAAGTCCTTGGATTAACCCGTATATCACATAGTTCCAACCAGCCCCGTGCCACACGCCGAGTAACACGAAGGTGACCACAAGAGCGTAGACGATGCCCCACTGTCCCCAATATCGTTTACTTGCCGCGATGGGTTGGTAAAGGTAATCCCTGACCCAGAAGGAGAGGGACATATGCCAGCGGCGCCAAAAGTCGGTGATTGTCTTTGCCACGAACGGACGATTAAAGTTCGGAGACAGACGATAACCGAACATCATGGCCCCACCGATAGCCATATCCGTGTAACCGGAGAAATCGGCATAAAGCTCGATCGGATACAATAACCCGGCGAGTAATAGCTGCGCCCCGGAAGCATCTTGTACGGAGGCAAATATATTATCCAGATGCGGAGCTAGTCGGTCGGCGATCAGGACTTTTTTCATCAAACCGATCAGCATGAGTTTCAGACCGTAGGTAACCGTGTCGTAGTCGAAACGTTTCTCGATTTTCAACTGCGGGAGCATATCGAAGGCCCGTTCGATCGGTCCGGAAAGGAATTTCATGAAAAATAGCATATAGAGCATGAAGTCCGGTAGCGAGCGTTCAGGTTCTTCCTCTTCCCAGTAGACATCAATAAGATAGCCGAGTGCTTGGAAGGTATAGAACGAGATTCCCAACGGGAAGAAAACAGAGGTGATGGCTCCTTTCCAGTCCACGCCGAACCAACCGAGTAGTACGGCAATGTTTTCCCCGATGAAATTGAGGTACTTGAATGCCACGAGGAACAGGACGAGAAAGACTATTCCCCCGACGAAGACTCTCCGGCGTTTGTTTTCCTGTTCCTGCATCCCGATCCAGCGCCCCCAGTAGAAAGTTATTGCCGCAATGAGTGCGGCTATCAGTAGGTATGCGATGTTGAAATAACCGACAAAGATGCAACTGGTTAGTAACAGGACCGGTTTCTGGTAGCTGCCTTTTACCGTGTAATATAGGATCAGGCAACAAGTAAACAGAATGACAAACGGTAGAGAGAGAAACATCATAGGCTACTTCTTTTTAGCTTGGATAGACGCGCACAGGTCTCCCACGTGTTTGAATTTCAGTATTTCACGCAGGCCGAAACGAATGTTGTAATGTTTTTCGATGGCCGTGATGAGGCGCATATTCGTCAGAGAATCCCAGCCGTCCACGTCTTTTGCCGTGGTCTCGGGAGTTAACGTGATGTTTTCGTTTTTTAGAATGTCACGAAAAATCGTGTCCAGTTCGCGTAAGATTTCTTCGATTTCCATAGTTTTTTATATTAATGTCGTTAATGCTTTCCGGTCAATTTTTCCGCTGGTGTTCAACGGGAATTCTTCTAAAAAGTGAACTTCGGTCGGTAACATATAGACGGGTAAGTGTTCCTTCAGGTAATGGAGCAAAGCGTCCCGTTTGTGGGGAGTTGTCCCGACGAACAAGTGCAATTGACATCCCCCGTCATCCTCTTTCTTGGGAACGACGACGGCATTGGTCTCGTTCGGGAAGAATTTCTTTGTCCGGTATTCGATCTCGCTGAGTTCAACCCGGAAACCCTGCACTTTAACTTGGTAGTCCTTACGTCCGCGATAGATGATGTCCCCGTCCGGATCGACAGAACAGAGGTCGCCTGTTTTATAGTACACTTTCCCGTTGAAACGGGCGAATGCCTGTCGGGATTTATCCTCATCCTGCCAATAGCCTCGCATGACTTGTTCTCCGCTTACCCATAATTCTCCTTGTTCTCCGGTCTGCACGGGTATTTCCTTCTCGTCCATAATCAGGGTGTCGATTCCGGAGAAGGGGTGGCCGATGGCGATCATCCCGTTGTGTTGCTTGCAACCTTCGGGAGGAATCCGGTAAGCCGTACAATAAATTGTGGCTTCCGTGGGACCGTACAGGTTTACGAACTCCGCGTTGGGGGCGCAAGCCCTGAAACGTTGGAGAAGATCGGCATTTGCCGCTTCTGCCGTCACGATAAGGTATTTGAGTTTTGGAACGTGAATCTCGTCAAAGTAAGGGGACAGGAATTGTAACAGGGAGGGAGGCATGGCCACGAAAGTCAGTTCCTCATCTTCCATCAATTCGTATACTCTCATGTATTTCAACTTGCTTGTTCCCACCGTGTAAACGCTGGCTCCGAGGGTTAACGGGTAGAGGGAGGACACGACTGAAACGTCGAATGTCAGTTCGAACATTTGCAACATCCGGTCTGTCGGCCCAAGTTGCCAACCCAGTTGATGGTAGGCAGCATAGAACGCATTCAAGTTTTTCCGGCTGATCGGGACTCCTTTGGGAATCCCGGTACTTCCGGAGGTGAAAATGATGTAGGCATTCTTGTTTGTATCTTGCGTTTGCTCTCCTGTTAGATGGTCTGTATTTTCATCCCGTATCTCTAATGTTGAAATACATTTGATCTCGTTGGGGAGACCTTGCCGCGTACCGGATTCGTGACCGTATAATACCCGTTTCATTCCGGTGGATTCCACAATGGTCCTGTTCCGACTGTCCGGGTAGTTGGGATGGAGGATTACGTAAGTTTTTTCGGCCAATAAAACAGCTAGAATAGAGGCATATGTTTCAATGCAATCTTCCGCAATGATTCCGATAATGTCTTCCGGGCAATCCTGCACGAAGGGCATAATTCCTTGCACTCGGGCAAATACCTCCTGATAGGTGTAAGAGGTATCATCAATTACAAAAGCCACATGATCCGGGTAATTTCTGTAAGCCCGGACGATGTCTTTAATCATGTCCATTTCCTTCATAAATCATTCCTTTATACCTGAGGCCCGCTCCCGGCGTCCATTCCGAGAGTTTACCAATGTTGCAACCGCCTCAAATATCGTAACGCTACAAAAATAGCCTTTTATTAGAAACATCCAATGTTATTATACTTTTATTATTTCGAGAAGTTTTATCTTTGTGTGTAAATACTGAAAGAAATGAAACAGAAACCATTCATCATGATCGGGGCGGCAGGTTCCGGTAGCGGGAAGACGACATTCACGTTAGGTCTGTTACGATTGTTACGGAACCGGGGAATGAAGGTACAACCTTTTAAGTGCGGGCCGGATTATATAGACACGAAACATCATGCCATGGCTGCAGGAGAGGAATCCGTGAATCTGGATACTTATATGGCATCGGCGGTGCATGTGCGGGAACTGTACGCCCGCTATGGAGCAGCGAGTGATGTCTGCGTGACGGAAGGGGTGATGGGGTTGTTTGATGGGTACGATGGGATGAAGGGAAGTAGTGCGGAGATTGCCGAGTTAATCGGTATTCCCGTCGTGTTGGTACTTAATGCGAAATCCACGGCCTATACCGTGGCTCCGGTGTTGTATGGTTTTAAACACTTCTATCCGGGAATCCGGGTTGTCGGGGTCGTGTTTAATTTCGTGGCATCGGTGGCGCATTATGCTTATTTGCAGCAGGCTTGTGCGGATGCCGGGGTGGAGGCATTGGGGTATATCCCAAAGGATGAAAGTATTGTTATTCCGTCCCGTCATTTGGGGTTGTCGATTGATGAGACGTTTTGTTTTGATGCATTTGCGGACCGGGTGGCAGAGGTGATTGACAAAACCGTGAATGTCGATCGTTTACTGGAACTCTGTACAGTGGAATTTTCCGGTGAACAGACGGAAGATGTCGTTTGTTCCGGGAACAGGAAGATCGCTATTGCCCGGGATGAGGCTTTTAATTTCATGTACCGGGAGAACGTGGAGGCATTGAAACGAGCCGGGGAGGTAGTGTTTTTTAGTCCGCTGCGTGATAAAAGTCTTCCGGAGGCCGATATGGTCTATTTCCCCGGAGGGTACCCGGAACTACATTTGGCGGAGTTGGCGACTAACGAGGGAATGAGGCAGTCTGTCCGGAAGTATTGCGAAACCGGAGGGCGGGTGTTGGCAGAATGTGGTGGGATGATGTATTTGTGTGACACGATTACAGGTGACGACGGGAAGGTTTACCCCATGGTAGGCGTGTTGAAACAAGGGGCGACGATGGAACAGATGAAATTGAAATTGGGCTACCGGGAAGTTCGTGTAAACGGTCAACGTATTCGGGGGCATGAGTTTCACTATTCCCGAATATTGCCTACGAATGAGAAAATACCTGTGATTGGCACGATATATAATGCTAAGGATATGGTGGTTGATACTCCGGTATATACCTATAAAAATGTGTTGGCAAGTTATATTCATTTTTACTGGGGAGAGTGTGGAATGGATCATTTTTTAATGTTAATGAGTCAAAAATGACAAAATGTCTTAAGCTATATTTTTAATGACATAATTTTGGAATGGCATGTAATTTGTTCGTTCTTCAAATGATTTGGAAGAATGAATATCAAATTTTAAATAAACAATTATGTTGAGCGAAAATTTAGTAAAGGCGTTTAATGCTCAGATTAATGCTGAGATGTGGTCATCCAATTTGTATTTGTCAATGTCCGTGTATTTTGCACAGAATGGTTACGACGGAATGGCATCATGGATGAGAGCGCAATCAAAAGAGGAATTGGATCATGCTTATGAAATGATTGACTTCGTGATCAAACGGAACGGAAATGTAGAAATCGGTCAGATCAACGTGGTACCGACAGCATGGGGTTCTGTTTTGGAAGTATTCGAGCATGTTTATCAACACGAGTGTCATGTTTCTAAATTGATTGATGATTTATTGGATGTGGCTATCAAGGAGAATGACAAAGCTGCCCAGAATTTTATCAATGAGTTCGTAGATGAGCAAGTGGAAGAAGAGTCTACTGCACAGACTATTGTTGATAGAATCAAGATGATGAACGGTCATAACTTGATTTATCTGGATGATAAATTAGGAGAACGGAAATAAATTAGTTCGAAAAAAACGAGGGGTCACTTCAACATCGGTGGCCCCTCGTTCTTTTATATCAATGGTGTGAAAACAAGGCAAATAAGGATTACCGTGATCAGGCATACCGATTGATTGATGCGGGCGGCACGTTTGTAATCCCTAATCGATAATTCCCTGTCGTTCGTTCCGATGTAAGGCTTTTCCACGAGTATTCCGTGATAAATGTTCGGTCCCCCGAAGCGGCAATCGAGGATTCCGGCCATAGCGGATTCCGGGTAGCCGGAATTGGGGCTGGCATGTTGGCGGGCGTATTTTCGGATGAAGGAAAAGATCCCTTTCCGGTAGCCGGACAAGGCGATCAAAAATGCCGTTAACCGAGCTGGAATATAATTCAGTACATCATCCAGGTGAGCTGAACAGCACCCGAAATCTTTGTAACGTGTATCCTTGTACCCGATCATGGAGTCGAGCGTGTTTACCATTTTATAAGCCATCATGGCAGGAAATCCTCCCAGTGCATAGAAAAACAGGGGAGCGACCACTCCATCGCTCAAATTCTCCGCCATGGTTTCCAGCACAGCGGTATATATTTTTCTCGGGGGAAGTTGGCTAGTGTCTCTACCGACAATCCACGACAGGCGTTTTCGTCCGGCGTCCAATCCTTGTTCTTCAAGGGTTCGAATAACCTCTCCACCTTCTTGTATAAGACTGTGGTTCGCCAATCCGTAGAAAACGAACACGGAGGCGACGCAGTAATACGCGAAGGGATGGAGTATCCAGCTTCCCCAGGCGAGAAGTCCCCCTAAGAAAAGGGTGGAAAGTGGCAGGATAATGGCAATCAGGCACCCGTTTCGTTTCTTATGTTCCCCTTTGTTAAAGTGACGTTCACACCACCCGATGATGTTTCCAAAGGCTACGATCGGGTGAGGTAATTTCCGGGGATCTCCAAAAATGAGATCGAGAAGATACCCGATGATGAGGGGAACGATGACGATTGAAAATGAGAGCATAACAACCAATTATAAATCATTGATGGATAATAACCTCAATGCCCGGAGTAGCATCTGATTTTTTTCATCCGAGAGCGTGTTTACCCGGAAGTAATGTTCGTCCAGACCTCTGAAGTTCGAGGCGTCCCGTATCAGAATCCCGAATTGTTTCAATAGTTCCTGTTTTAACACGTGGGATTTATGAATCGTGTGAATGAGGAAAAACGAGGTTTCCGAGGGGACGGGAGAGTAACCGGGAAGTTCATCGAAAGCACGGACAAAATTTTCCTTACGTTTGAGCAACCTGTCCGTGTCGGGTAGGAGGTACTTCCCGTTTTGCAGTAGGAATTTCCCGATCTCGATGGCTAGTGCATTCACGTTCCACGGGTGGGTGAAGCGTTTGATCCGGTCTATCAGTTTTTCGCTGCCCAACATATAGCCTAAGCGTAATCCGGGGATGGCATAACTTTTCGTCATGGAATGAATGACCAGTAGATTAGGGTAACTGGCTAATAACGGTTCGGATGGCTGTGCCGTGGGGGCAAAGTCAATGAACGATTCGTCCACGACAAGCGTCATTTGAGGGTATTGCTGTAAAATATTTTCGATCTCTTCCAGTTTCCACACGTGTCCATTGGGATTGTTGGGATTACAGATAAACATCAGGTCTGCGGGGCCTGCCTGGAAGTCTTTTATGGGTACGAATATCTGTTGGTGCCTGTAAAGGGTACAAGCATCTTCGTATTCTGAAAAAGAGGGAATGGGAAGGATGGTTTTACTCCCTTCGAAAGCGTGTGCGATCAAGTAAAACAGTTCAGTGGCACCGTTTCCGGCAATCACGTTTTGCGGTTGCAGATTGTGGAACCGGGCAACTTCCCGCACGAATGATTCGGCGGCAGGCTCCGGGTAATGGAATATTTTGTCGATTTGGGTGATCAGCATGGAACGGAGAATATCCGTGTCTGCGTCATACCATACGTTGGTGGAGAAATTAGCTTTTATTTCCGTGTTTGATTTGTATATGTCATCTCCGTGTCCGTTCAGCATATTACTTGGTTTTAAGGGTGGAATAAATGTATGGTAGGTCAACGTGTGCACGTACGTGATCGGCCAGTTTGTTATATTGTTGATCTTTGAAATCGGTATAATTGAATGTGGTGGGGGTTGCTTGGGTCAGTCCTTCTGCCAGCTCGTTGAGGACGATGTCATTGTCTAAAATTCCGTGGAGGTAACTACCCCAGCATCTTTCGTTTAAGATATAGCCGTCCGTCCGTCCGTCGTGTAAACGGTTCAAGGGAGATTCCGAAGCCCCGTCCAACAAGGTTGTTCGGCCCATGTGAATCTCGTATCCCTTGCAGGTTTCCGGGTGATTTCGGAAGGTGAATTGGTCTTGGCGGGTGATTTTTTCAGGTTCCATGATCGTGACAAGAGGAAGGATGCCCAGGCCGGGAATGGCGGTCATGTCCCCCTCTATCTGATCCGGGTCCTCGATCCGGGCGCCCATCATCTGGTATCCCCCGCAAATACCGATCACTTTTTTACCTTCCTTGTGAGCCCGGATGACTGCCTCCGCGATACCGTTTGCCCGGATGTTCCGCAGGTCGGAGATTGTGTTTTTCGTTCCCGGTAGAATGATGATGTCGGCTTTGCCTATTTCTTCCACGTTATTCGTGTAGTAAGCATGGAATCGTTCGTCTCGTTCCAGCACGCTGAAGTCCGTGAAATTGGAAAGGCGTTTCAGGAGTACGATGGCCACGTTAATCTTGCCGCTCCCGGCTTTGGTGTTTTTGGTTTCCAGTGAGACGGAGTCTTCTTCTTCGATATAAATGTCCTTGAAATAGGGAATCACGCCGACAACAGGTATACCCGTGAGGTCGTGGATAATCTTTCTTCCCTCGTCGAAAAGGGATATGTCCCCTCTGAATTTGTTGATGATAATTCCTTTAATCAATTTTTTTTCTTCCTCTGAAAGCAAGGCGATGGAACCGTAGACGGAGGCAAACACTCCCCCCCGGTCGATGTCCGCCACCAGATACGTGGCGGCATTCGTGCGCAATGCCATCCGCATATTCGTAATGTCTCTTTCCCGCAAGTTGATTTCCGAGATGCTCCCGGCTCCTTCCAGCACGATGGGAGAGTAGCGGGCTTGCAGACGTTCATAGGCAGCGTATGCTTGGTTGAATAATTCGGCCTTGTTGTTGGACATGAAGTATTCTCTGGCAGACATATTTCCGACCGGTTTTCCGTTGAGTACGACCTGCGAGCATTGTTCGTTCGTGGGTTTTAGCAGGACAGGATTCATGTCGCTTTCCGGGGCAATGCCACATGCCTCGGCCTGTACCGCTTGCGCCCGTCCGATTTCCAGCCCGTCGGGAGTGGAATATGAATTTAGCGACATATTTTGCGCCTTGAAGGGGGCCGGGTGGTAACCATCTTGTTTGAAAATTCGGCAAAACGCCGTATTGATGATGCTTTTACCCGCATCCGAGCAGGTCCCGACAAACATGATTGAACGAAGAAAAGACATTTATATTTTAGATTTAATGATTTTAGATTTTAGATTTCAGCCGCACAAGGCGAACGCTATTCATTGATTCTTTTTTTTGTAAAGGAACGCTTTCCATCTCTCTTCTTCTGCACCTTGCTGGTCCATTTCCCAGCGGGCCATGGTAAACAGTAAGTCCGAGAGGCGATTCACGAATCGCAGGATAAGTGGGGGAACCTCGTCTGTCTTGTTTAGGGTACACAATCTTCTTTCTGCCCGGCGGGCGATCGTGCGGGCCACGTGGCATTGGGCTGAAATCAGCGTTCCGCCCGGCAGGATGAAATGGGTGGACGGGTGTTGCATCTCGCTGTTCATGCGGTCGATTTGTTGTTCGCAATACCGGTCTATATCTTCCGGTAGGATGTTCTGGTTTTGTTCCCGGATGTTTGAGGGAGTTGCTACTTGTGACATGACTATCATTAACGTGCGCTGTATGTATGCCAGAATTTCTTGCCGTTCATCCTTCTCGTCCAGTAAGGCTCGAATGACACCTAGTGTGGCATTCAGCTCGTCAAGGGTCCCGTTTGTTTCAATACGAATATCATCTTTATCCACCCGGCTCCCGCCGAATATTCCCGTTGTTCCTTTGTCCCCGCCTTTCGTGTATATTCTCATGTTAGTTGAAAATTGAGTTATACTGTTTGGTTGTCGTCCACTAATGTAAAACGTAGGCAACTCGTGTTTTCCATGATAGGAAGGTCGATCATGTCAATAGCCTTTTTCCCGTTGAGGTATGCGATAATTGCCCGGTTGAATGCTCCGTGTCCAATGGCCACTACCCGTTGGCCGGAGAAATTCTTTTTTAAATAGGCAATGAAATCGATAGCTCTTTGGAAGAGTGCATCTAGGGATTCCACGCTGGGAGGCAGGTTGGTCCAGTCCACGTCATCCAAGCGCTTACCCGTGTATATGCCCCAGTCCATTTCCCGCAGGAGAGGAGTTTGGTGAGGAGTCAGCCCGTGTTTCCGGGCGACGGCGACTGCCGTGTTATAACTTCGGGCCAGATCACTGGAAACAATGTTGTCAATCGTTTCCTCTTGGAGCATCTCCGCCAGTTTCTCGGCTTGGGCTATCCCCAATGGAGATAAGGTCCCGGGAAGTTGGCCCTGGAGTATATGTTGTTGATTTTCTAATGTTTCCCCGTGTCGGGATAATATGAGTTCCATCATCACTTCTTTTTAGACTTCTAACTCACAAAGTTAGTAAACAATTTTAAATCTTTAGAGTATTTGTCGGGGTGCTTGATTGTTTTTGCGTGTGGCGTGGTATTATGGGAGATTCTTCCTAAATTTGTTGTCAAAAGGAAACGTTGGATGTATGATAGGGATGAAGAATAAACGGTTGAAATATTTGTTGTTAACCCTTTTCGTGGTTATACTGGGATTACTTTCCCGGAAAATGAGTGCTTGCACGCTTGATTTTGTAAAATTATACCTAGGGGATGTCTTGTGGGCCATGATGGTGTATTTCGGATGTCGTTTTTTGTTCGTGAATACTAGGAAAAGGGTGGCTTGTGTGTTGGCATTGGCCTTTTCCTACTTGATCGAGATCAGCCAATTGTATCATGCTCCTTGGATTGACGCCATCCGGGAGACCACGTTAGGAGGTTTGGTCTTGGGATTCGGTTTTTTGTGGAGTGATATTCTGTGTTATACCGTGGGTGTTTTGCTGGGAATCATCGTGGATGGCTTGCTGGGATGGAGCCGGAAATAAAGTTGTAGATTTTTCGGGCGATTACTTTGTATTTCTTGAAAAAACAGAGAAATTTGTCGTCATGATGAAAAGAAAAATAATTTTAGTTACGGGAGGACAAAGATCCGGGAAAAGTCGTTATGCCCAAGAGCTTGCGCTAAAGTTGGCAGAGAATCCCGTTTATCTGGCTACTTCGAGGGTGTGGGATGATGAATTCCGGGAACGGGTGAGACGTCATCAACAGGACCGGGGACCGCGATGGACCAATTTGGAAGAAGAAAAAGCGATTGGTCGATGTGACGTGTCGAGGCGGGTCGTGGTCATTGATTGCGTGACCTTGTGGAGTACCAATTTCTTTTTTGACAATGATTCCGACGTGGATAAATCTTTGCGGGAGATAAAGGAAGAGTTCGACCGGTTCACCGGGCAGGAGGCAACCTTTATTTTCGTCACGAACGAGATCGGTATGGGGGGAGTTTCTGTTGACCCTGTTCAGCGGCGGTTCACGGATTTGCAAGGATGGGTGAATCAATATATAGGAGATCGGGCGGACGAAGTTGTCCTGATGGTTTCCGGTATTGCCATGCGAGTAAAATAAAATGATAATATAATCTGAATTGAAACCTGAAAGTGTATATCTTATTTTCAATTTTCAATTTTTAATTTTCAATTGTATGAGAAGTTTTACAATAAAAGAGACCGACAAGGCTTTGTCGGAGGCTTTGATAGATAAGATTAATAATTTGACCAAGCCCAAGGGATCTTTGGGATTACTTGAAAAAACAGCACACCAGATTGGGTTGATACAGCAAACGCTTTCCCCGGAGTTACGGAACCCCCAGAATATTATTTTTGCTGCCGATCACGGGATCGTGAAAGAGGGGGTTAGCTTTTCGGCTCCGGAAGTGACCGCCCAGATGATTTTTAATTTCATCAAAGGGGGGGCCGGGGTGAATATGTTTTCCCGTCAACATCATTTCGGGATTAAATTGGTGGATTGTGGGGTAAATGCGGATTTCGAACCTATGGAAGGGCTGATTGATCGTAAAATCCGTAAGGGAACTTCAAATTATTTGTACGAGGCCGCCATGACTCCGGAAGAATTTGACCGGGCAATCGAGATCGGAGTGGAGATCGTGGATATGGTTCATGATGAGGGTTCGAACGTGGTGAGTTTCGGGGAAATGGGTATTGCCAACACCTCTTCTTCTTCCCTGTGGATGACTTACCTGACAGGTATTCCTTTGAGCGATTGTGTCGGAGCGGGTAGTGGGTTGTCTAGGGAAGGCGTTGAACACAAGTATAACGTGTTGAAACGGTGTATGGAAAATTACAAGGGGGATGGAACTCCGAAAGACATTATCCGTTATTTTGGCGGTTTTGAAATGGTGGCTGCCGTGGGAGGTATGCTGCGTGCTGCCGAATTGGGTATGGTTATTATCGTGGATGGCTTTATCATGACGAATTGTGTTCTTGCCGGAAAGATGTTGTACCCCGCCTTAACGGATTATTGCATCTATGGTCATCAAGGTGACGAGTGTGGGCATAAATTAGTTTTGGACTTCCTACACGCCCAACCGTTATTAAATCTCGGTTTGCGCTTAGGTGAAGGGACGGGAGCCATTTGCGCTTACCCCTTACTTGTTTCAGCCGTGAATATGATCAACGAAATGGCCTCTTTCAAGGCAGCGGCAGTAACGAAATACTTTAAGTAATTGAAAATTGAAAGTGGAAAATTGAAAATGAACTCCCTCCCCCCTTCGGGGTACTCCCTCTATAAACAGAGGGAGAGCTAAAATACTCTCTATATTCGGGAAGAGTCACCAGTTCCTCCTCTGTTTATAGAGGAGGTGGCACGAAGTGACGGAGGAGTTTGAGTATGAAAACAAGCATTACCTTAATGGACTGTAAAGTAATATATAATTACCAAATTTAAAATCATAAATCATTAAATCTAAAATTAGTATGCGTTCTCTTTTGGCAGCAATCATGATGTTTACTCGACTACCTTTGTGGCGGATTGTCAACGTGGACAAGCGTTATTTCACGGATGTTATTAAATACTGGCCTTTGGTCGGTTTTTTGACGGGGACCGTGACAGGGGGTGTTTTATGGCTGTCGGCACAGATTGTGCCTTTGGAGGTGGCGTGTATTTTGGCGATTATTGCCCGAATCCTGTTGACCGGGGCATTGCACGAGGACGGGTTGGCGGACTTTTTTGACGGGTTTGGTGGAGGAACTTTTAAAGAGAAGATTCTAGCCATCATGAAAGATTCGCATATCGGGTGTTACGGGACCATCGGTTTGGTACTCTACTTTATTCTCTATTATTCCTTATTGTCCAGTTTCGACCCGGCCATGATTTTCCCGATCGTGATTGCGGCAGATTGTTTTTCCAAACTCTGTGCGGCCGTGATGGTAAATACGTTACCTTATGTCCGGAAAGAGGAAGAGAGTAAAATAAAACTTGTTTACAGCAAGGTACGCGCGTTCATATTCGTGATCGTGGGATTGATCACCTTGATTCCCTTTTTCTTCCTGAAAGATGCAAGTTTCTGTTTCGCAATGATCCCCGCCATATTGACTGCCATCGGGTTGCGTTTCTTCTTGAAAATCAAGATCGGGGGTTACACGGGAGATTGTTGCGGTGCATCCGTGTTAATCATCGAACAGGTCTTTTATCTGAGTGTGTTAGTGATTTGGTGTCGCCATCAATTTTTGTTTTAATACTTTGTATTCTTCGGGATCACTCCGTTAACGTTGTCAAGAAGATCGAGAAAGTTACTTGTGAAATGTGTAGCAAAGAGAAACTACTCATTTTCATGGGAAAGGTATATTATGAGGATTTGATTTTAGTGTAATAGAGCCTACATCGTGTTGAAGTGGTAAATACATTTCGCAGTCTTACGAGTAGATATAATACTAACGAAACAATTTAATATTTGTTTGTGTATCTTAAAACCTTCGTTTTATGACACAAAGGTAATATCATTATCGCAAAAATCAAAACTTTATGTAATAATCTGATATACAAAACAAGTAACAATTATAAAATATTATTTTTTATTCTATTCCCCAAATATCTTTAAACGAACGTTTAAAGATATTTTTTGTATAGAGTTATTGATTTGGACAATAACCATTTACAGGTGTGAGGGCGTGTAAATGAAATGAAGGCGTAATAGCAAATTTAAATATAAGGAAGATGAATCTAAGATTTTATGTAGTCTTGTTTTCATGTTTGTTTCTCGGCGTGGGAGCAAGAAGCCAAGAGGTTGCCATAAAAAGTAATTTATTGTATGATGCAACGGCAACGGTAAACCTTGGACTAGAGTTTCGGCTCGCTCCAAAGTGGACATTGGATGTTTCCGGTAATTATAACGGGTGGACTTTTTCAGGGGATCGTAAGTGGAAACATTGGCTCGTGCAGCCGGAAGCCCGTTATTGGTTTTGTGACCGTTTTTCCGGGCATTTTTTGGGAGGACATCTTTTAGGTGGGAAATACAATGTCGGAAAGTTAAAAAACAATATTTCTTTTCTGGGGTCAGACTTTTCTCGTTTGAAGGATCGTCGTTACCAAGGATGGTTTCTTGGAATCGGGGCTGTTTATGGTTACTCGTGGATACTTTCTAAACATTGGAATTTCGAAGCGGAAATAGGTTTCGGGTATGTCTATACACGGTATGATGTTTACCCTTGTACTTCATGTGGTACCAGTATGGCGAAAGATCGGACACATCACTATGTGGGGCCTACAAAGGCAGCTTTGAATTTTGTTTACTTGTTTTAAAAGAACGATTATGAGAAAGATATGGTGTTTAAGCTTGTTGCTATTATCATGCGTGGCAAGTATATATGGACAAAAATTTGCTGATGGTCGGGGAGAGGTAAGGAATATTGATGTGGTACGTGGGGAGAATTCCTTGTTTGTTTCGATGACCGTGGATGTGTCTGCTTTGGATGTTGCCAGTAATCGAGAATTGCTCCTTATTCCGGTGTTAAGAGGGGGGCAAGATAGTATTCAACTTCCGTTTATGATTATTGCAGGGAGAAACCGGTATTATTATCATTTGCGTAACACCCCTGTTACGGATGGTAGTATTTTAGAGCGTGTGGGTAAGACGGAGACGATTAATTACCGTGCGGTGATTCCTTTTGAAAACTGGATGTCGACGTCAGTGCTTGTGATGGACGAAAGTTCGTGCGGGTGTCGAGGTGAAGAGATGGGAGATGATCACCGTGTGACACTATTTCGGTTTGAGCCGAAAGTTTACACGCCCGTGTTTGTTTATTTGCCTCCTGATGTTGAACCCGTGAAGGTGCGTGAGGTGAAAGGATCTGCTTACATTGATTTTCCTGTGAATCGTACGGAAATTCACGAAGATTACCGGAATAACCCGGTGGAATTACGAAAGATCAGGCAGACGATAGACGTGGTGCGGAATGATCCGGATGTTCGTATAACCTCGTTAAGTATCAAGGGGTACGCTTCTCCAGAGGGTACTTACGCTAACAATACCCGTCTTGCTAAGGGGAGAACGGCAACGTTGAAAACGTATGTGCGGGAGTTGTACCATTTCCCGGATAGCGTAATCTTGACATCCTATGAACCAGAAGATTGGTCCGGGTTGGAAGCGTACGTGGATAGTACAAATTTGAAAAACCGGGATGCGATACTGGCACTTATCCGTTCGGACATGGAACCGGATGCCAAAGAAAAGGCTATAAAATCGACTTACCCGGAAGATTACCGTTTCCTTTTGCAAAACGTGTACCCCGGTCTCAGGCATTCGGATTATGTGGTGCAATACGTGGTGCGTACTTACACGGATGTTGCAGAAATCAGAAGAATCATGAAAACACAGCCGCAGAAACTCAGCTTACGCGAGTTGTATATTGCGGTGCAGGATCTGGAACCGGGTAGCGACGAGTACAACGAAGCTTTCGAAATTGCGGTACGAATGTTTCCGGGAGACGAGGTTGCTAACCTGAATGCTGCTAATGCTGCCATGGTAAAGGGTGACTTGAAGGGAGCTGCTCGTTACTTGGATAAGGCAGGCGATTGCGGAGAAGCGGTTTATGCTAGAGGGGTTTATGCTGCTCTTTCGGGGGATTACGACTCGGCAATGAGGTTTTTCGCTGAGGCTGCCCGAGGTGGTATAGCCGAAGCTGAAGATGCCCTGCACCAAATAGAAGAAGTAAAAAATGACCAATTTAAATAAAAAGTAAAAAAATGAAAAGAATGTGGAATTATTTCGCGAGCATTCTCGTGATGGGTCTGTTCGCCGGGTGTAGCAATGACACCCTTACAGGTGATGATCCAAACGGAGAACTGAATGGATCTAAAGATGCCGTTTACATGAATGTATCGGTACAGCTCCCTGCCGGGGGAGGGATTGCTCGTAGTGAAACGGACACACCGGAAAATGGAGATTATGGAACCAGTACGGGTGGAACTGAAGAGGGGAAGGACTACGAGAATAACGTGGGAGAAGTTTTGCTCGTGTTGGCAACAACAGATGACAAATTTATCGCTCATAGTATCGTGGAGGAAACGAATAACGCCATAAAAGTATTGACGGAGTCATCTTTCAACACGACTAAAAAAATCAGTAAATCGATATTGGGTGATTATTATTCTAAGGATAATGTAGATCCCAACGGGAATTTGAAAAACGATGAAATTCACGTTTATGTATTCTGTAATCCCACGCAGGACTTGAAAACTGTAATTACTGCAGCAACACAGGGGGCAACAGATTGGGTGAATGCGATCGCCAATGTTTCGGAAGAGATTTGGAAAGAAAAAAGTTTTTTGATGTCTAATGCCGTAATTGCGAAAAAGAAATTACCTAAAAAATTGGATTATTGGAATGATTACACATCCGAGAGTAAAGCGTTCGATTTGTCCGGGAATAACGGTAATGGTACCGATAAGGAAGTTAATAACGCTGGGGCTATAAAAGTGGAACGTTCCGTTGCTCGTTTTGATTTTAAAGATGCAAGTGAAGTCGGGGATAATACTTATAATGTTGTCAAAAGAAATGATCAAACCATCATGCAAATTCAATTGCAAAAGATGGCATTGGTGAACATGAGTAAGGAATTCTATTACTTGCGCCGTGTCTCTGAAAATGGAGAGAAGGAAGGTTGGAATATTTGTGGAGTAGAAACTGCAGAGAACTACGTGGTAGACACAGATTACGATTATAAAAAAGTGACGGATGTTGATGTAAATACTTATGAGGAGCATTTCATGTATCCTCTTGGAAATGTGACTGATGGTGTGTGGAAAATAGATGTGGCGGCACGCGGACAATGGGATACTTATGATATTGCTGATGTATTGAAGGGTACAGAAGATAATTATAATAAAAAAGAATATAAGATTTGGCGTTATGTAACGGAAAATACCATACCCGGGATACCACAGCAAAAACAAGGGTTTTCTACCGGAATTGTTTTTAAAGGTAAAATGATGGCACCCGAAGGTGCAGATCCAGAATCTTCTTTGGTACAGGCTCTTGATTCTAAAAATATTACGGGAGATCCTAAGAAAGATAAAATACTTTACACGTATTTGACGAATATTTATGTGACTTGGAAAGAAGTACGTGCCGCAGCATTAGAATCTGGGGCTAGCAGAGAATTTTATAAGGCTGTATTTGGAGCACCTACAAATGCGGAAGATATTTGTGTAGAGGAAGATGGTGACGTAAAGAAAGCGGCAGTATATAGTAATGATCCTGAGAGTCCTGATTATTTATGGAATCAATGGCATGAAAATAACATAAATAATAATGCGTATTGGGATAGCTTCAGAAAGGCTGCGGTAAAATCCTTGTTTACCATTTACCAGTCTAGTAGTGAAGAGGGTAGTGTTCCCGGGTATTATTGTTATTATTTCTATTGGAACCGGCATAACGATAATGGAGAACTCGGACAAATGGGGCCGATGGAGTTTGCCGTGGTACGTAATAATGTTTACAAGTTAGCAGTTACGGGAATAAACAAACTCGGTCACCCGCGTATCTCGGATAACGATCCGGACCCAATAAATCCGGATGATCCGGATGAAAGTGGTGATGTTTACTTGACGCTTTCCGTGGAAGTATTGCCTTGGACAGTTCGTATAAATAATATCGAATTTTAAAAATTAACATGCAAAGTAGAAAACGAAATATAGTTTCAAGAATCATCGGTGCGGCACTCTGTGTTGCATCGATGAGCTTTGCTTTCTCTTCGTGCGAGAATATATATGAAGATCTTGACCCATGCGCACACGGAGTATCGCTTCGTTTTATCTACGATTACAACATGGAGTTTGCCAATGCTTTCCCCAAAAAGGTGGATTGCTTGACGCTTTATATATACGACGAGAAAGGAAATTACGTGGATACCCGCGTGGTGACGGGACCGGAATTGCGGGACGAAAGTTACCGGATGACGTTGGACCTGGAGCCGGGGAATTATCGCTTCGTGGCTTACGGGGGAATGGCCTGCGAGAAAAGTTCTTTTTCCATGCAGACACCGACAGGGGGAAGCGAGTATCGCAATGCACGGGCAAGGATGGATGAGGATTGTTTGACGAATCCCGACCGGAAAAAATTGCACGATATGTATTGGGGGCAGCTTACGCTCACCACGGCGGACTTGTATCAAGAGGGGGTGGTGGAGATGATGAAGAACACGAACAATATCCGGATCATGTTGCAACAGATGAACGGCGATCCGGTAGATGACAAGGATTTTGATTTCGAAATTACGGACGACAACACGTTATTTGCTTGTGATAATGATTTAATCCCCAATGGTGAAATCGTGTACACGCCTTGGGCGAGAGGACAAGTTTCGGCAGGATTGATGGGGAATGACAAGGAGGTTATTATGGCGTACGCGGAGTTCTCGACTTCACGGTTGATGCTCAAGAATAGCCCGAAGCTCGTGATTCGTCGGAAGGCGGATGGCGGGGAGGTAGTGAACATCCCGCTGAATAATTATTTGTTGGCGTTTAGGAGTGAGTTTCATCGAGATATGGACAAACAAGAATTCTTGGATCGGGAGAGCGAATGGTCGATGTTGTTTTTTCTTGATGCTAACCACGTGTGGCTGAGAACGGAGATAAAGATTAACGATTGGGTTGTTAGAGTCAATGAGATTCAAGAATGAAAAAGGTTGCTTGTGTTATCATATCTTGGTTGACGGCATCCTTGTTGATAGGGGGATGTAGCCGGGATGCGAAGGAGGATGCCGGGGAAGAGGTTCTGGTGAACCTTAATATCAGTGTGGCGTTGTCCGATGTGGCACAATCCATGGCTCGCGGTGTAGAGGAGGATGCGGGGGCGAAAGGGGAACACGAGAAGATGCAAAGATTGCGGGTGATCGTAGTGCGGGAGAATGATGTGGTCGAGAAAAATGATTTTATAGGTCCTTTGTCCCCCACCATGGTGAGTGATCGTGTGTCGGGTAAATTTGAGGTGGTTAGTAGGGAGTGGAAACGGATTTATCTTTTCGTGAATGAGGATAATGAGCAAATCAAGGTTGGTCAAGGAGATAGTAATGATGCACTCACCTTGGCTCGTTTCCTTGATAATATAAAGGTCGGGGAAGTATTCCCGACAGAAGAAGTTACCAATCTGGTTGTTCGGGTGGACGTGCCTTCCGGGCAGCTCGTGGGGGCTTTGCCCATGAGCGAGTGCCATCAAGTGTATGTACCCAAAACGGATAGCGAGTGTAAACTTTTCGTGACAAGGGCTGCCGTGAAATTCACGTTCAGGATAGCAAACAGTAGTGCGGTCGAGAAAAAATTGACCGGATTGACTATTAAAGATATGGCGGATAAAGAATATTATTTGCCGCGTAACGCTAAATACGAGAGCGAGAATATTGAGGGAAAAGAGTATTTAACGATAAAAAGTTTTGATGTACCTTCATTTGTCAGGGAATACGATTACAACGAGGATTTAGAGATCACGTTACCTGCGATGAAAGAAGGGGATACTCCGATACTTACAGAATTGTCGCCTATTTATTTACTGGAGGGAAAACGAGAAGGGAAGTATTCCGTGGGTATCACGGTGAACGGAGTTTATCTAGAAGGGGAACTCGATAATTTGCCTGATAAACTACCAAGAAACACGCATGTCGTGGTTTATATCACTCTTACCGATAAAGAGTTAGAATTCGAAGTTAATGTTGAGCCTTATAGGGAAGTTGAATTAAAGCCGGGTTTCGGGTTATAACAGAAAATAGCTGGAAATATGAAACGGGATTTAATATATAGTCTTTTATGCATGTTGTTCATTTGTTTTACTGCTTGCGAGGATGAACCACTGGGAGAAGAAGATGATTTTACTCCCGGGGCCAAAAGTACGGTGACTGCTATCGTGGAATTCAAACCGTTGGTGCCCGCATTGAATGGGGCGAGCAGGACTGCGGGAGATGCGATAAAAGTGATTAACGATTTGTGGGTATTGTTGTACTCGGAGGATGGGAATTTGGTTGAAATGAAAAAATTTGAAGGTTTGCAGCCAATTCCGGTTAATAGGGAGGATCTTAAACCGGGAGAACCCTATGCGGAATCGGAAACTTCCCGTGTATCGTTTAGATTGGTTGTTCCTCAGGGGAGGTACTATGTTTATGCAGTTGCCAATCTGGATTTGGATCACCCCAAATACGAAGCGTCAATTCAAACACGGGAAGGGTTGAAAGGAATATCTTTCGATTGGGACACCAAGGAGATAGCAAATAACAGCCAAATGTTTGGTCATTTTTCAGTGGATGAAAAAGTACTTGCCAAGGAAGAATCGGTGTTAATCAATAAGAATACAGCGAAGTTGCATGCGTGGGTGCGGCGTGCTGCATCGAAGGTGACTGTTGCTTATGATGCCTCCGGATTGAATGAAGGTGTTTTCGTTTACCTTAAATCGGTTCAGATTAGAGATATTCCTAAGACTTGTTTTTTGGGCAATACGAATAAAATAGAGGAGCAGGGTGATCTTATTGAAGGGGAAATTATACGTTATTATGAGGGAGAGAAGCCGACATTTAACGAAAACTATGATGCGCGATTATCAAGCGGTAAGTTCACGTATGGCGAACATGGTGAAACATCCGATGCTTTGTTCTTCTTTGAAAATATGCAGGGAGGGGGAGATGATATGCCTGATAAACGTCAAGATGCAGATGGAAAAGAAGGACTAGATTATCCCGGTTTGCCTGGTGCCCCGACCTATCGCCCTAAAGATGGTGTGCCTTGTGGTACCTATATCGAAGTGGACGCTTATTATGTTTCCATTAATTCCGAAAAAGTGGGTAGTGGTCCTATTAAGTATCGTTTCATGCTTGGCAAAAATGTTACAACTGATTACAATGCCGAACGAAATTATCACTATAAACTTACGTTAGTATTGAAGAACTTTGCCAATGATGTGGATTGGCATATCGAGTATGAAGAGGAAGTGCCCGGAATCGAAGTACCACAGCCTTATTACATTTCCTATCTTTATAATCGTACCATGGATTTCCCTTTAAAAATCAATACTGCCGGAGCTGAACTTATATCTTTGGATGCGAGAATTATATTCAACAATTGGGCTCCGGAGGGAGCCTCGACGCTTGATTATGCTCATGATTATGATTATGCCGTGACGCCTACTGCTGAAAATAATGCGCCTTGGAACGGTTTTCTTTCTCTTCGCAAGACAACAGCTAAGGTGCTGACAGTTGACGAAAAACAAGCGTCAGAGGCTGCAGGTGTGGAATATGTTGGAACTAAGGAAAAAGATCTTGGTAATAAGCTCTACTATGAAAAAGAAAACAGGGGAATAAGAAAGTACTCCGTCACTAAGGGACAAATAGATTACATAGATGATAAGGATGGTAATTATAGTATAAAACCTACCGAAGGAAATAAGACTGTCAATGTGATGGTTCCGATGTACACCCGGGCGAAACAGATGATTGCCACTACCGCTTATACTGGTAATAATCCTTATGTTGCTTATCAACGTCGGGCAGAAGTGGAATTTACTGCAGAAATTAAATTTGATGATGAGAGGGGAGTGCAAACATTGAAAGATACGGCAAAAATCTTTCAGGTGCGACGTGTCGTTAATCCCAAGGGAATTTATCGGAGTGCGGATAATAGCGAATCTTTTGATGTCAAACTAATGAGATTGCCGAAGGAGGAAGCTGAGGAGTTTGAAGTTTTCCCATCTGAAGGTCCTTGGCGGGCGTATATTCCCCAAGAGGTGGATGGACTTCCTTTTAAAGGCGATGATTTTATTACATTCAATGGCGGTCAGAAGGAGGTAACTGGGAAGACAGGAAGTCCTATTGAATTTAGGGTGAATTTTCCAAAGAGACCCAATGAGGGGGAAGGTTATCACACGGTGATACGTGTGGACTATCATAATTACACTTGCCAACACCTGATTTTTGTGACACGGGGAGAGGCTCCGGTGCAACTTGTGGATAATGGAGCAAAATGGCATATCAGTAATTTAGTTAGCGAGACGCAAGAGGCTGCGAATCCTCTTGACGAAGGTTCCTTGTTTCGCTTCAATAACTTAGAGCAACCCATTGCGTCATCCAATCAGGAAAATTCCCGAAGCCCGTGGACTAATGTTAAAAAAGAAGATTTTAAAAATGCTAAAGACAAGCTTTTTACAATAGTTGGAAGTGAAAAAACTTTGCGATGGGAAGAAATAAACGCTGGCACTTCCAACACATCTCCCACGTGGAAGGTGAAATTAGGGGATGGAGTAAGAATTGCAAAGTACGAGGATTATAAAGCACTTTTTGATGATAAAAATATCCAACAGGGGTATGGGGTACTTTATGGCGATGAGGCTAATGCAACTTGTACAAAGATTCAAGACGTTTATGAATATCGTGTGGGAGCGGATGGAAAACGTGTTAGTGGTTATGGCATGAGAGGATGTTTCGTGTATAACAAGAGTAATGGTAAGCATGTGTTTTTCCCTGTAGGAGCATCGGGATATGGACACCGAAGAAACTATGATTATGAGCCGTGGGGGGGAACTCCCTTTAATGCGAATACTAATGCAAGGGGAGTACTTAGATATGCTTCCGGGAGGATAGATTATTATCCCAGTCCTAAAAGTAATCCTTTATTCTATGATCTATTCCGGCGACCAGGTGCGATTTATTGGTTGAATAATAAAGTAAACCCAGGTTCTATAGTTGCTTGGGATATAAATTATTTTACTTTTGATTTTAACTCGTTAGATCATGCTAATGTTTTTCCGAAAGACGGTGGTGGAGATGGCAAAAGTGATGCTTGTTTTATCCGTTGCGTGGAAGATTAATTTTTTTGCAATCATATATCATGACCGTGACTTGTTGGGATACTAGTTGCGGTCGTTTTTATTTGATGAGAGTGTGCTACATTTCTTACGATTATGGCTGTAATAACTAGGGAAGAATGTGCCGTTGTTTGGGGTATAACGAGGAAACAGAGGAAAAAATAGTATTTCTTGTTGAAAAATAGTAATCATGCCATCTCTTTAGATTTAGCAATATAGTCTGTTTTTGGTTAATTCTAAAAATAGAAAAAGTATTGAAAAATGAAAAAGTATTTATATATTTGCAGGTATGATACGAATAGGTGGGAGAGCCTGCCTTTTAAAATATTGTGAGTTAGTGCTAATCTTTATCTGAAAATCGCCAATTGAAGGAAATAGGATTAGACGGTGAATTCACGCTGGTTAGGCGTGGATCGTTGTCTATTTATTTCCGGGCGTTTGGCGATGCCTCAGAT